>CALDGV010000199.1 GCA_937941745.1 uncultured Prosthecobacter sp.
CCTCGTGCCAGGGCGTGAAGGACTTCCGCAAGATCCTGGAGGACAAGACGGTGGATGCAGTCTTTGTCGCCACGCCAAACTTCTGGCACACGCCGATGGCCTTGCTGGCCCTCCAGGCCGGCAAGCATGTGTATGTTGAAAAACCTGGCAGTCAGAATCCGGGCGAGGCTGAGGCGCTGGTGAGTGCCATGCAGAAGTCAGGCAAGCTGGTGCAGATGGGCAATCAGCGCCGCACCTGGATGAAGGAGGCCATTGCGGCCCTGCACGATGGAGCCATCGGCACCGTGCGCTTTGGCCGAGCTCAGTACTACAACACACGCAAGGCGGTCGGCCAGCTGGCCCTGCCGCCCTCTGTGGACCTCGACTGGAACCTCTGGCAGGGTCCGGTGCCAGACGATGCCAGGCACGACATGAAGAAGTTCGCCCACTATGACTGGCACTGGCTCTGGCACTGGGGCAACGGTGAACTCGGGAACAACGGCATCCATTCCCTGGACATCCTCCGCTGGGGGCTGAAGGGCGAATACCCCCTCAAAGTCACCTACAACGGCGGACGCTATTTCTACCAGGATGAGCAGGAGACGCCTGACACCGGCACTGCGGTCTATGACTTCGGCCATGCAGGCTGCGAGTGGATCCAAAGCTCCTGCCATCCGCGCGCTGCCGAGAAGCCCCTCGGCGAGGTCATGTTCTATGGCGACAACGGCACCATGGCGATCGCCCGCGACTCCTGGACCATCTACGATCCGAAGGGCAAGGAAATGAGCAAAGGCAAGGCCGCAGGAGGAGGTGACCCTGCTCATTTCGGCAACTTCCTGGATGCCATCCGCGGCAAGGCCCAGCTCAACAGCCCCATCGATGAGGGGCAGAAGAGCACCATGATGTGCCACCTGGGCAACATCGCCTACCGCACCAATACCGTCGTGCGCTGCGACCCGAAGACAGGCAGGTTGATCGACAATCCTGAAGGTGAGAAGCTCTGGAAGCGTGCCGCCTACCGCGAAGGCTGGGGCATCTGATCCTCGCTTGGAAACAGAAAAAGGCCCGGAGTGAAAGCTCCGGGCCTTTTGCTTTTCAGAACTTCATCAACCCAGGTTCACTGGATCTCCAGACAGACACCTTCCTTGGTGCTGCGCGCAAAGAGGTGGTTGTAAGCCAGCACGGGGTAGCTCCAGACCTTGCCTTCCAGCACGTCGTCGCGCTTCAGTTCGGTGTATTTGTCGGGCTTGGCCTCGGCCACCACGACCTCGCCTTTGTCGCTGAGGGCGATGACCTTGTCGCCGCTGAGAATGACCTGTCCTGGGCCGAAGCCGCCTTCTTTCCACATGTCCTTGCCGGTCTTGATGTCCACGCAGGCGAGCGGGCCGGAGCCGTATTCTTTGAAGCTGAACATGCCGTAGAGGTAGCCATCCTTCACCACTGGCGTGCTCCAGTGGTTGAAGCACTCGTTCTCACGACGCCAGATCTGCTCGGCGCTCAGACCGCTGCCGCTCTTGCTGATCTTGAAGGCGCCCGCGCCCACGCCGTAGCCTGCAGAGCAGTAGACGATGTCTTCATAGACCACCGGGCTCGCCGCAGTGGAAACTTTGAAGGGGAAGGGAGCGCGCCAGAGCACCTTGCCGTTCTCCGGAGTCACGGCCACGAGGCCGGTCTGGGTGAAGAAGATGCACTGATGAACGCCGTGAATGTCGGCAATCACCGGCGTGGCATGGGTCATCTTGTCATCTTCACCCTTCCACAGGACCTTGCCTGTGTTCTTGTCCAGACCGAGCAGCGCCTGTCCGGCACCACCGCCACACATCATGAGCACATTACCGTCAATCACGGGGGAGGCGGCGTTCTGCCACTTGATCTGCACGCCGGCGTTTTCCTTCATCACGTCGTGGCTCCACACGGTTTTGCCAGTGGCGGCATCAAAGCAGAACACGCCGAGGTTGGCATCGATGGCATAGACCTTGCCGCCATCCACCACCGGCGAAGAGCGGGGTCCGTCACCACCCTTGTTGTCGTTGGTGCCGGCATCACCGCCGCCATCATACTTGCCGATGACCGTCAGAGGCTGCTTCCAGAGTTCCTTGCCGGTCTTGGCGTCCAGGCAGACAATCACTTCACCCACGTTGCCGTCGGTCTCACCCGTGATGATGGTGTAGGCCTTGGCGCCCGCCACGGCGAAGGAGCTGAAGCCGGCAGGCGTCTCAGCCGTCCAGAGCTTCTTGATCTTGGCGCTCTTCCAGTTGCTCACATTGAGCACAGGCGCCGTGCCGTCGTTGTTCGGGCCACGGAACTTCGCCCATTCAGCGGGCGCGGCGGATTGAGCAGAAAGACTGGCCGCTGCGAGCAGCGAGCCACCGGCGAAGAGGAGCGAGGAACGGATCATGGATGAATGAGGGGAGGGTGCGGTGCAAACGAGGCACGCAGCATCAGTCTTGCGTGGCTGCCACGTGGGGCAAACGAAACCTGGGATCAAAAGCTCCATCTTCAGGCCAGCAGATCCTCGACGATTCGGCCATGGACATCCGTCAGGCGGAAATCACGGCCCGCATGGCGGAAGGTGAGCTTCTCATGGTTCAACCCAAGCTGATGCAGGATGGTTGCATGCAGATCATGCACCTCCACCGGGTCTTCGACGGTGTATTTGCCGATGTCATCTGTGGCTCCATGGATGTGCCCCGGCTTGAAACCGCCCCCGGCCAGCCACACGCTGAAGCAGTCGCGATGATGCCCTCGCCCGTTCTTGCCCTCTCGCCAGGGAGTGCGGCCGAATTCAGTGGCCCAGAGCACAATCGTGTCATCCAGCATGCCGCGCTGCTTCAAGTCGATGATCAGGGCGGCCGTAGGCTGATCCACATTGAGGGCAAGGTCAGCATGCTCCCGCATTTCTCCATGAGAATCCCAGTTGGGGCGCGAACCGGTGTCGATCAGCTCAATGAACCTCACGCCGCGCTCTGCAAGGCGGCGCGCCACTAGGCATTGCCAGCCAAAATCTGCTCCAGGACCTTTCCGCCTGCGGTCAAGGCCATAAAGCCGGCGGATGTGCTCCGGCTCCTGGCTGACATCAAAGGCTTCCGGAGCCGCCTTCTGCATTTGAAAGGCTGTCTCGAACGATTTGATGCGTGCTGCCAGCGCCGTGTCGTGGGACCGATCAGACAAATGCTTTTGGTTGAACCGTTGAACAAGCTCCAGCTCCAGCAGTTGAAGGTCCTTGGAGGCATCGGGTGCCTGCAAGTTCGCAATCGGCTTGTCGCCAGGAATGACGCGGGTTCCCTGATGCGCAGCAGGCAGGAAGTCGCTGGCATACACCTGGGTGCCGCCATAGGGCAGGTGCGGGCAGATGACGACAAACGCCGGCAGATTGGCATTGAAGGTGCCCAGTCCGTAGCTCACCCAGGAGCCCATGCTGGGCCGCGCAAACGTCGGTGAACCGGTGTGCATGCCCAGCGTGGCCTCACTGTGGTCAAAGTGGGAGGCCTTCATGCTGCGAATGAGGCAGGTCTCATCCATGACCCCGCGCAGATGAGGGAAAATGCCGCTCACCTCAATGCCGCAGCGCGGATTCCGTGCCGAGCCAAAAAGATTGCCCATGAGCTTGTCCTTGCCCGTGCCATCGCGTCCTTGGTGGATGGGTTTTGGATCAAAGGTGTCAATGTGCGAGACACCGCCGGTGGCATAAATCATGATCACCCGGCGGGCCTTCGCCTTCGCGTGCGGGCGGTGCGGCGAAAGTGCGTCATCCGCCGCCAGCAGCTCGGAGAGCAGCCCCGGTAGAAGCAGCGAGCTTTGGGCAAGGAGGGAACGGCGGTTCAGAGGCATGACTTCAATCCAGATACAAAAACTCGTTCAGCCTGAAAAGGCTGCGCGCCACACTGGCCCAGGCAGCCGATTCACCTTTGACGCGGCTGCGCACCGTTTGCAGATGCTTGAGCAAGAGCGCTCGTTCTTCAGAACTTGGTGAACGGCCCAGAGCCAGTTGGAAGGCTTGATCCAGGCGATGATCGTCGTCCATGCTGCTTTGAAGGAGACGCTGGGCAAAGTGCCCTGCCTGCTCATGCAGAAACTCATCGTTCACGAAGTAAAGCGCCTGCAGTGGAGTGACCGAACTGTCGCGCACGGCAGTGCAGACATTCGGGTCTGGGCCGTCAAAGGCCTGCATGTAAGGCTTGGCCGTGAGGCGCTTGGCCAGCTGGTAGAGGCTGCGTTTGTTCGTCGGGTAGTCGTCCTTGAAAGGATGGTGCTGCGTGTACCCCCAGTCCTTCATCGGCGGAAAAGGAAAAGGCTTGTCCTGTGGCGTAGGATCAAGTCTGCCGCTGAGCAGCAGCAGTGTGTCGCGCAGCGATTCCGCATCCAGACGCAGGCGGTTGAACTTCCAGTAATACATGTTCGCCGGATCGCTGGCCAGGTTGTCCGGCTCGTCTGCAGAAGCCATCTGGTAGGTTCGCGAGCTGACGATGCGGCGATGCAGATGCTTCAACGACCAGCCATGCCGCATGAAATCCACCGCCAGCCAGTCGAGCAGCTCCGGATGGGTGGGCTTTTCACCGCGCAGACCGAAATCGCTCGTGCTCGGCACAAGGCCCCGTCCGAAATGCCGCTGCCAGACACGGTTCACGATGACTCGCGCCGTCAGGGGATTCTTGGGGTCGGTGATCCACTGGGCGAGTTCGAGACGACCGCTGGATTTCTGGGACTCCGCAGGCAGAAGCTGGCCGCCCAGGATGTCGAGAAACTTGCGCGGAACCTCAGCGCCGGGGCGGTCGGGTTCGCCTTTGAGCTGAATGCGGGCATTCACGGGCTTCGCATCGCACACGGCATAGGCAGTGGGCATCACGGGCAGCTTTTTGAGATGCTCCGCCAGTTTTTCACCCGCCCTGCGGGCTCGGAGCAGCATGGCATCCAGTTCGTCCTTCATCTGCCGCTGTTCATCAAGGCCCGCGCTCCTCTCGCGAATCACATTGTCCCGCGCCTTCGCTTCACACTCGGCGAGCAGCCTCTCCAGCTCCGCCTCCAACGCAGCGGTTTCCCTCTCGAATGGACGCCACTTTTCTGCTGCCTCATGCTCTGAAATGAGCGGCACGAAATCATGCTGCACCTTGAAAAGCTCCAGGCCTGGCTGTGGATACCTCGTGCTCGCAAAAATGCCATAGAGCCCGTAATAGTCTCTCATGGTCACCGGATCGAACTTGTGATCGTGGCAACGTGCACAGCTCAGCGTGAGGCCCATCACGGTCCGGCCGAGATTATCGATCGTGTCCTCAATCGTCAGATGCCAGGGATAACGCTCCACCAGCGAACCAAAGCGACGCGCCATGGCCAGGTAGCCCGTGGCAATGACCTGACGGTTGCGTTCCGTCTGGTCGATGGCCGGAAGCAGATCCCCTGCGATCTGCTCCGTCAGAAAGCGGTCATAAGGAACATCCTGGCTCAAGGCTTCGACCAGGTAGTTTCGATACAGGTAGGCCTGTGGGACTGGATAATCAGAATTGTCTCCCGCCGTGTCTGCATAGCGCACCCAATCCATCCAGTGCCGTGCCCAGCGCTCGCCGTAGGCCCTGCTTGCAAGCAGGGTTTCAACCTGTGAATGAAAGTCCAGGCTCTCTGACTCTAAATTAGCTGGAGGCAGACCCGTCAGATCATACGACAACCGACGCCTCAGTGCGTGTGGCTCTGCGTCAGGCGCAGGAGAAAGGCCCGCTGCCTCACGCTTGGCCTGGATGAAATGGTCGATGGGATTGCGCGGCCACGACTTGTCTTTCACATCGGGGATTTGAGGCTCATGAATCGGCTGAAAAGCCCAGTGCTTCGTCCCAACCTTCGAGTCTGCCACGGGCAAGGCCTCTTCCGGCCATGGCGCACCTGATTCAATCCATCGGCGCAGGAGTCCAATCTCCGCCTGGCCGAGTCGGGAACCCTTGGGAGGCATTTGGTCGTCTTTGTGAGTGGAGGTGACACGCCTGAAGAGTTCGCTCTGCATCGGCAGTCCCGGCACAATGGCGCGGTGGCCCGAGTCCGCCTGGGCAAACACAGCTGCCCTTTGATCATACCTTAAGCCACCATTCTGCTTTTCGGGGCCATGGCACTTCAGGCAATGTGCTTCCAGAATCGGCCGGATGTCGCGTGCAAAATCAGGTGCTTCCGCACCCAGCAGCGGCAGCGACATCAGCCATGGCAGCCAGCGGTGCATCAATGGAAAAACCGTTCTGGGTTCAAAATGCGGCGCTTTCCTGCCTCGAGATGTGTCACCATGAGCCCTGCTGCCTTTTCTCCGTCGCCGCTGATCACGGCACTGATGATGGCTTCGTGCTCCAGGATGCTTTCTAAAGGTCGGCGGCGGTCTGAATCCGTCACACGCAGGATGACCTGGTGAATTTTGTCACGCAGACGCTCCATCGTGGCCGTGATCTCACGATTCCTGAGAAAGGAGGCCATCAGGAAGTGCATCTGCTCATCCAGAAGCATCAGTCTGGCGAGATCACCCTGCTTCAGCGCGGCTTTCTGGGCCTTCAGATTGTCCTGCAGCTCACGCTGCTGTTCGGCACTGAGCTTGCCTGCGACTTTTCTTACCACCCAGCACTCGATCGCTTCCCGAAGCTCATAATGATCAACAATGTCCTCAACGCTCATGCCGCGTACCACAATGCCCTGCTGCGCTGAAATCGTGACAAACCCTTCTGATTCCAACCGCTCGAGTGCCACATGCACCGGCGTCTTGCTCATCTCCAACTGCTGTGCGAGCTGCCGTTCAGAAAGAAACGTTCCTGGAGGAAACTCACCGCTGACAATCAGCCGTCGCAGCTCGGCATAAGCACGCGATTGCAGACGTGAGGGCGCGATCTTGGAAACCATCGTTTTCGAGGCTGAAGTAGGCGGAGCAGGCATGCCAGCCAAACGCCTCGCCAATTGGAATCTTGCTGGTATGCCAGTGGAATTTCGATGGAGCACCTCCTACGATGCTCACGCTGGAAATCACTTCCTTCTGAACTTCACGAAGTAGTTCTCCTTCAGCACGTCCTTCACTTCGCTGACCTTTTCAAAGCCAGCGGCGGTCACTTCGGCTTCGAATACTTCCTGCCCGGCGCGGACGTGGCCCATGATGAAGTCGCTGGTCTCGCCAGGGATGCGTTTGAAGTCGATGAGCACGAGTTCGCCACCGGGTTTGAGGGCCTTGTGCAGCGTGGCGAGCGTGGCCTGCGGATACTCAAAGTGGTGATACACATCGCAGATGAAGGCGAGGTCGATGCTCGCTTCCGGCAGTTCGACGCTCTTCTCGGTGCAGAGGATGGTTTGCACGTTCGTGGCGCTCGCTTTGGAGGCGCGGGCTTTGATGTGTTCGAGGAAATTTTTGGCGATTTCGACCGCGAAGACCTTTCCATCGGCTCCGACGGCCTTGGCGAAGTGCAGCGTGAAGAGCCCCGTGCCCGCGCCGATGTCCGCCATGGTCATGCCGGGCTTCAATCCGGCCGCGGCGACGATTTGATCGCGCTGATGAAAAATCTCGCGGCTCTCGGTTTCGAACTTCTTGGTCCATTCCTCGACGTTGAGCTTCGGATCGAGGAACTTGTCGTTGATGCCCGGTTTCACGCTCGCGTCCTGCGCGAGGGCAAAAGTGGCGAGAATGGCAAAGAGGGCAGTGAAGCGTGTTTTCATGGTTGAGAGTGCGTTTGAGAAACGGGACGCTCGATGAGGCCGCCGTCTTCCATTTCGAGGATGCGGTCAAAGACATCGAGCGTGCGGTGATCGTGCGTGACGACGACGACACCCGCGTTTTGCTCGCGGGCGACTTTGGCGAAGAGTTCCATCACCTGGCGGCCGCGCTGGCTGTCGAGCGCGGCGGTGGGTTCGTCGGCGAGGATGAGTCCGGGCTTGTTTGCGAGTGCACGGGCCACGGCGACGCGTTGCTGCTCGCCGCCGGAGAGTGCGACGGGCAGGTTGTGCGCTCGCGGGCGGATGTCGAGGTAGTCGAGCAGTTCCATCGCCCGCCGTCTGGCTTCACGCGGAGCGGTGTCGTTCACTTCGAGGGCAATCTGCACGTTTTCCAAGGCGGTGAGGAAGGGGATCAGGTTCGCTTTTTGAAACACAAAGCCGAGGTGCTGGCGGCGGAAGGTGCGCAGATCGACGAGCGCCCGCGGTCCATCGAGCACGGGCGTGCCATCAATGATGACGCGGCCGGTGGTGGGCGGATTGATAAGCGCCATGGCGGTGAGCAGTGTGGATTTTCCGCTGCCGCTGGGGCCGAGCAGGCCCACGACCTCGCCGCGTGCGAGCGTGAGCGAGGCATCACGCACGGCGATGACCTCAGTGCGGCCGCTGCCATACACTTTGCGCAGATTCTGGACCTCGACGGCGGGCGTGCTCATGCGGCGAGGACGGTGTTGGGTTCGACGCGCATGGCTTTCCAGATGCCGAGCGCGCTGGCGGTGGTGGAGATGCCCACGACGATGAAGGCGAGCGAGACAAGATCCGCCCGCTCGATCACGACGAGCCTCGGAAAGCGCGGGAAGAAGAACTGCCCGAGCGCCCATGCGAGCCCGTAACCCACCGCGCCCATGAGCAGGGCCTGCTGGAGGATGAGCCCGGCGATGACGCGGTTCCGTGCGCCGATGAGTTTCAGCAGCGCGATGTCGCGCACCTTGTCGAGCGTGAGCGTGTAAATGATGAGCGCGATGATGACCGTGGAGATGATGAGCAGCAGCACACGAAAGAGGCCAAGCTGGCGCTTTGCCTTGTCCACCATGCCGGAGAGCAGGAGGTCCTTTTGCTCCTGCGTGGAATACACCGTGATGTCCGGCCAGGTGCTCAGCGTGCGGCGCACCGCGGCCTCGTCCGCGCCGGGCACCAGCGTGACGAGCACGGCGCTGACCTGCGGCTTTGCCAAGGCGGGAATGCTGCTGGAAAGGCCCGCCGCTTTTTCCAAAAACGCGGGCTGCAGGCGCCCG
>CALDGV010000200.1 GCA_937941745.1 uncultured Prosthecobacter sp.
GGAGGCTGGCACGTCAAACGGCGAACCTGCGATTCAGCTCAGCGCCCGCAGCCGCGAGGTGGCGGGGCTCAAGCCGGACGCGAAACCGCTGCTGGTGGACTGCACGGGGCGCTCGCGGGCCTTTGCCCGGACGATGAACCTCGCTGCAGAGAAGGGTGAGCGCGATGACATCGCCTACTTTGCGCACTTCGAGGACTTTGATCACGATGAGGTGGAGCCCGGGCAGGTGATCATCTCCGTGCTGCGGGCTGGCTGGAGCTGGCGCATCCCTCTGCCTGGCAGGCTCTCCGTGGGCATCGTGGTTTCCAAAGAGCACGCGAAGACGCTCGGCAGCACGGCGGAGGAGCGTCTGGAAACTGCCATCCGCCAGGAACCGCTGCTGGCGGAAAAGGCGGCCCGCGCGCGCCGCATCACGCCGGTGATGACGTACTCGAACTACCAGCTGCTCACCGATCGCGGCCACGGCCCCGGCTGGGTGCTGTGCGGCGATGCCTTTGGCTTTGTCGATCCAATGCTGTCGCCGGGGCTCTTCATGTCACTGGTGGGTGCGCAGCAGCTGGATCAGTGCGTGTTCAGTCACGGCACGGAGATTTTGAACCAGCCGGAAAAGCTCGCCGCCGCGCTGAACAAGTATTCCGCCCGCATCACCGACTGGCACCGCTCCTGGCAGGAACTGGTGCGCTACTTCTACGACGGGCGGATCTTCCGCATCCATCTGGCGGGCAAGAATCTGGCCTTGAAGCCCAGCCCCTTTAATCTGGCCAGCCGCATGGAGCGGCACTCCACCCGCCACATCGCCAGCATGGCCTCTGGCGGCTGGACGAGGTCGCGCTACAGCCGAGGGCTGATGCGCTTCCTTTCCCGTTACCTTGTCTGGGATGTGCCGGATGCGGCTAAGTTTGCTGTACAGCCACGCTGGCAGGAAAAGGTCTCTGTGAAGGCGGCGTGACATTTGCCGGGCAGGGTTACAAAATGATTCTGAAATTCAGCTCTGCCTGCCTGGACCGCTCTTCATCCATCCGCCGCCCATGAACTCCGAATCCCCTCCCGCTTCTGCTCCTGTGGAAACCTCCCTTTGGAAAGGCCACACCTCCCAATGGGTGCATTTTTGGTACTACTTCTTCTGCGTCATCGTGGCAGGTGCCGTTGGCTTTGCCGCCACCGTCACGGCACCGGTCACGGCTGGCTTGTCGTTCCTGGGCCTGCTGCTGCCTCTGCTCATGTGGGTGATCCGCTGGTGGATCACCAAATGCACCTCGTATGAGCTGACCAGCCAGCGTCTGAAGATCGCCAGCGGCATCCTGAACCGCAAGCTGGACGAACTGGAGCTCTTCCGCGTGAAGGACTATGCCATGGATCAGCCCTTCTTTCTCCGCTTGGTGGGGCTCGGCAACCTCACCCTCATCACCAGCGATGCCACCTCGCCCCAGGTGGCCATCCGGGCGATTCCGAACGTGGAGGAGGTTCGTGAAAAGCTGCGCACCGCCGTGCAGAACGAGCGTGACCGCAAGCGGGTGCGCGAGATGGACCTGGACAGCCACGATGGCACCACCAGCCTGTCGTGATCACTTCACTCGGCCCGGGTGCGGATCGCCCGGCCGAGGTAGCCGATGTATTCCGGGTGCTCTTTGAGCAGTTGGGCCAGTGAGGCCCTCTCCCGCGCATCTGCCTGGCCTGCGGCGAACGTGTCCAGCCGGGTGCGGACAGCCTCAGGCGGATCGCCGGCGTCGTGCCCCTCCACGTCGGGCATCATGCGGCGGAGGAAGCTGGCGAGGATGTTGAAGTCGGGAAGGGAGCTCATGGCTGGAAGAGTCTGCAAACGGAGATGAGAGGGGAGGACGAAACTTGCGCAGAAAGGGGAATTATTTTCACAAGGAGGGGCCGAGGATGGCATCAGCACCTTCTCCACAGGCTTCCAGCAGATCCTGCCAGGAGATTTGCAGGCTGGGTTCGCGTTCCTTCAGGTAGGCCAGCGTTTCATCGCGGATCTGTTCCAGGGCTTCGGCCTTTTTTCGCGAGATCGTCCCCTCATGACAGCCGCCCCAGAGCAGGCAGAGATCGCGCTGTTTCACATCCTGCAGCAGGGAAAGCCGCATGACGAGCAGGGCTTCCGCATCCACTCGAGACAGGGCATGCACCAGGGCGTCCCGCAGCAGTTGGGCCAGAGGACTCTCCTGCGGGGCCTCCGACTCATTCCTGGCCAGACGTTCCATGACATCCGTCTCGCCATCTTCATCACGGGCCAGACTGGTCGCGGGGACCATGCGCCGATGCTTGCGCAGGTATTCCAGCCAGGCGTTGGCGGCCATTGTGCGCAGAAAGCCGCTCAGGGGCCCGCTGCCGGTGTAGGCCTCCAGTTTTTTCTGCGCCCAGATTTTTTCCATGAGGATGCCCAGCACCTCGTCCGCATCTGCATCGGTGGCTCCAAGACCGGCGAGCTTGCGAAGAATGGCAGGCTTCAATTCGGCTTCAAACCGCTGCCAGGCGGCCTGATCACCATCGAGAAGGTCTTGAGCGAACTCAAAGTCGGCGGAATGAAAATCGGGTTTCTCTGCATCGTCAGCCATGCGCGGATGCTGGCGAATTCATGACCCGGGTCAATCCTCCGCCATGCAGGGGCTGCGCAGGAATGAAAAAGCGGCAGGTCTGGATTCAGACCTGCCGCCTGCAAATCAGGGTGATTCGGGGAGCCTCAGTCCGGCTTGTGGGCGGTGTGGCAGGCCTTGCAGTTCACGGCCTTTTTGTAGTCGCTGACACCTGAGGCGTCCTTGGCCTGGATCTTTTTCACTGCTGCGATGAGCGCCTGGCACCTTTTGACCCATGCGGCTTTGTCGCCTTTCGGCGGAGCTTCGGCACACATGGCCTCGTAGCACTTCAACACGTCGGCGACTTCGGATTCCGAGGCAGTTCCTTCAGTGACCTTCTTGCAGGTCGGAGGTGTGCCTTCAGGAGCCTTGTGGTACTTTTTCATCGCGTCTTCGATGACTTCGGAGGCGAACAGGGCGGAAGAGCCGCTCAGAACGGCCAGAACAGTGAGCAGATGCAGTTTCTTCATGGAAGCGGAGGTGGAGGAATGAAAACGCCGGAGTCATTTCCGACTCCGGCGTTGTCTCAAATCGTGGCTGGGGTGTCACGCCAGAAGTGGTCTGGGCCGCGTCAGGTGCGTGATCTTTGCCGATGCTTTTGTCACCATTTGAGCCCTTTCAGGAAACGGAGGCTGGCTGGAATCTGCTCTTCAGAAGTGGGGGATTCATCTTCGATGAAATAGTGCTTCACGCCGATTTTCTGCGCAGTTCCCAGAATCGAAGGCCAGTTCATCTGCCCGGTGCCGAGCGTCACATCGTTCTTCACATCGGTCCCGCCGCTGAGAGAGCCGAGGGCGACACCTTTCTTCAGGTCCTTGAGGTGCATCAGCTTCCAGCGGTCAGGATACTTCTCCAGCAGCGCTGCAGGATCCTGGCCTGGAAACACCACCCAGAGCACGTCCATTTCATAACTCACATGCTCTGGCTTGGTGCCGGTGATCAGCACGTCCATCAGCGTCCCCTGGGCATGCTTCTCAAATTCATAGCCGTGGCAGTGGTAGAAGAAGGTGATGCCTGCAGCGGCCAGGGCGGCTCCGGCCCTGTTGAAGGTCTGAATGGCATCCTGGCACTCGGCTTCATCGAAGCTGTCCTTATGGTCGATCCAGGCGCATCCAGCATACTTGAGGCCCAGGGTCTTGGCTTCTGCCACGACCTTTTCGAGGTCGTTCTTGTAGCGCCCGTAAGGGAAGTGGCCGCTGACCGGCACGAGTCCGCGTTTGTCCAGCTCCGCTTTGAACTGCTCGGGCGTCAGATCGTAAGTGCCCGCCAGCTCCACCTCGGTGATGCCGAAGGATTTCACGCGGTCCAGGGTCCAGGGCACACCCCGTAGTTTGAACTGGCTGCGCAGGCTGTAGAGCTGCAGCCCGGTCGTGCCGCTGAAGGTGCCTTCGGCGAGGGCACAGGAGGCGCAGGTGAGGGTGAAGAGAAGGGTGTGGATCAATTTCATGGAGGTCGAGAGTGTGTCAGGCCCCTTCTGCAGGCTCAAGAGTGTAGATCACGTTTCCCACTTGCTGAGAAAGCGGCAGGGGTGTCGTCCGTAAACTAGCTCCTCATGATTCGCTGTCTCGTCTGCCTGTCGTTTTTGACCTCTGCTCTTCCTGCCGCCGACTGGCCCATGTGGCGGCATGATCCTGGTCGCACGGCGGCAACGACGCAGAAGATGCCGGAAAAGCTCGATCTCCTGTGGTCGCGCGAACTGCCGCCTCTGCGTCCGGCCTTCAAAGAGCCGCGTTTGCAGTTTGATAGCAGCTACGAACCAGTCGTGGCCGGAAAACGGCTGCTTGTGGGCAGTTCGCGCGAGGATTGCGTCATCGCCTTCGACACGGACACCGGCGCGGAACTTTGGCGAGCGCTTGCAAACGGCCCCGTGCGCTTCGCACCTGTCATCGTCGGCGAAAAGGCCATCTTCGGCTCTGACGATGGCATCGTGCGCTGCGTGAAACTCGCCGATGGCACCGAGGTCTGGCAAAAGCGGGCCGTTCCGTCGAATCGAATGCTTCTTGGCAATCAGCGCCTCATCTCCGTGTGGCCTGTTCGCGGCGGACCCGTGGCCAAAGACGGCCGCGTTTACTTCGCCGCCGGTGTCTGGCCGCTCGAGGGAACCTTTGTGTTTTGCTGCGATGCCGCCACCGGCGCGGAGGTCTGGCGAAACGACCGCTGCTCCTATCTTTACGGCATTCATCCGCATCAAACTGAGGCCATGGGTGGCCTCGCACCGCAGGGTTACCTGCTGATTGATGGTGAGGACCTCATCGTCCCTTGCAGCACCGCTTATCCCGCGCGGCTCGATCTCAAAACCGGTGCCATCAAAGAGTTTGAGCTACCCTCCGCTGGCCGCTACACCGGCGGCTGGTTCGCCTCGACGCCCGCTGAAAAAGAAGCCGCCAAGCTCCGCCGTCGCGGCCTCCTCTTTGACGAAGCCATCAATGTGAAGCGCCACGAGGACAAACCGCGCGCCGAAGGCCAGAAAGGCATTCAACGCACCCTCCACGCTGACGACCAAGAAGTCCCGTTCGACACCTTCACCAACGCCCACAGTGTCATCCTTGCTGACGACAAATGCTTCGTCGTCACCAACGACGGCGTCTTGAGCGCCTACGGTCCCGGTAGCGGCGAAACGAAGCGCTGGAAGCGCGAAATCGTGCTGCAAAAAGCCGAGGAGGACCTCGCGAAAAAATGCCTCGAAGCCGCAGGCAGTGCTCGCGGCTATGCAGTGCTTACCGATGCCGGAAATCCCGGCTTCATCGAGGCTCTGCTCACGAACAGCCAGCTTCATCTCCTCGTGCTCAGCGACGATTCAGCTCTGCGCGCCCGTCTCGCCAAAACAGGCCTTTATGGTGAACGCGTCGCCATTTTGCCGCTGAAGTCCGAACTCCCGCGCTACTTCGCCAACATCATCTTAGGTTCGAAAACGGTCGGAGATGCGTTGCGGCCTCTTGGCGGCAAACTGGTCAGCTTGGAAGGCAAACTCCTCCACACCCGTGGTACTCTCACCGGCTCCACGAATTACCTCGCTGACTGGAACGCGAATGAAGACCCGCTCGTGCAGGCTCCGCTCGGTGTTTTGTGGTTTGATGATGCGCTGAGCAACTTCAAGCGCTCCCCGCAGCCGAAGATCGTCGATGGCGTCATGATCACCGCGGACAAGGACTGGCTCGATGCCACGAACCGCAAAGGGAAGGTCGATTACAAGCTCCTCGCGCCCGTTTTCAGTGACATCTACACCGGTCGCGTCCTTGATGAATACGAGCAGCCGGAACTTCGTGCGAAATTCGGCACCGTGGACCAGCAGAGCATCCAGCAGGCGCAGTATCGCCCGCCCACGCAGAAGAACGATTGGTCGCCTGATCAGCCAAAGGCAGGCATGCGCATCAATCCGCTCACGCTGGAGCAGGAGCCGCGCGTCTTCCCGAAGAGCTACGGCTGCGATGGCGGCTTCGACTATGGCGGCATCTTCACCTTTCGCAGCGGCACCGCCGCGTTTTACGACAAGAAGGTCGAAAGCGGCACCGTCCACATCAGCGGCCCACGCAGCGGCTGCACGAATAGCATCGTGCCTGCTGGCGGCATCTTGAACGTGCCCTACTTCTACGAAGGCTGCACCTGCAGCTACCCCCTGCCGATGGGCCTCGCGCTCTACTCGATGCCCGAGGATTTCGAGCAATGGGCCACCTGGGGTGCTGTGCCGAAAGCCGCGTTGCACGGCAAAATTAAGCGCATCGGCATCAACCTCGGCGCTCCCGGCGACCGCAAGACGCGAGACGGCACGCTGTGGCTCGATTTCCCCAGCGTTGGCGGTCCCTCGCCTGAAATCGACTTCACCACCGAACCCGCGAAGCCTGAGTTCTTTTACCAACATTCGCTCTGGATGAAAAAAGGTACCGGCTGGCCCTGGGTCGCCGCCAGCGGCGCTAAGGGTCTTCGCAGCGCTAGGCTCTCAGGCCTTCAAAACGGCCGCTACACGGTCAAACTCGTCTTCTCATCGCCTGACAGTGCCAAACATCGTTTTGATGTCTCGGTTCAAGATCGCTCACTGAAGAATCTCCAGCCTCAAACGATGCTCGCGAGCACCGAAACAGTCTCCGACATCCAGGTTGCCGATGGCTCGCTCACGCTCACGTTTACTCCACATGAGGGAGAAACGTTGCTTAGCGGCATCGAGGTGATTCGTCATTGATCTTCACTCCATCCATCGAATGCACGAGGCCATCGGCACTTCGACGGGATCGCCTTTCGCGGTGATCGAGCCGCTGGTGGAATCGATTTGGAACACGACGACGTTGTTGCCGGGCATGTTGGCGCAGAGGAGCCAGCGGCCGTCGGGGGTGATGAGGAGGTTTTGCGGGCCTTTGCCGCCGCTGGGTTGGATGGTGAGGAGCGTGAGCGTGCCGTCAGGGGCGATGCGGTAGCTGGCGAGGCTGTCGTGGCCGCGATTGGTGCCGTAGAGATGTTTTCCGTCGGGTGTGATCTTGAGATCGGCGGTGTAGCTCTTGCCGGTGAAGTCTTTTGGAAGCGTGGCGATGGTTTGTTTCTCCTTCAGGGTGCCGTCGGAGTCGTTCCAATCGAACACGGTGATCGTGTTGGCGAGTTCGTTGATGACATAGACGAGCTTGCCGCTCGGATGAAAGGCCAGATGACGCGGGCCGCTGCCAGGCGTGAGTTTGGCGAAGGGCTGCGTGGCATGCGGCGCGAGTTTCGCGGTGGCGGCGTCGAGCGTGTAGATCATGACCTTGTCGATGCCGAGATCGCAGGCGAGGGCGTGTTTGCCATCGGGGCTGATGACGAAGCAGTGTGCGTTCGGGCCTTTCTGCCGCTGCGGATCGGTGCTGGAGCCGCTGTGTTGGAAAAAGGAGACGGACTCGCCGAGCGAGCCGTCGCTCTGCACGGGAAACGAGCTCACATTGCCGCTGCTGTAGTTCGCGATGAGCACCGATTTACCTGTGGGATCGACTTCGACAAAGCAAGAGGCTGTGCCGCGTGTGTTTTGGCGATTGAGCGGCTTCAAATCCCCGCCACGACCTTCAATCGCAAAAGCCGCTACGTAATTGTCCTTCCCGCCAAACTCGTCGATCGAATACAGGAACCGCTTGTCCGGCGAGATCGCGATGAAAAACGGGCTCTGCATGCCCGTGGCGCGTTTCAGCGGCTTCAATGTACCTTTTTCCGAATCGAAGCCAAAAGCATGAATCCCGGCCTTTTCGCCCGAAGCGAAGGCTGAGACAAAAACGACCGGTTCAGCGGCAAAAGCAGGCACGGCGAGCAACGCGAGGAATAGAGAACGCATGATGAAAATGGAAGATGGGTGGTTCACTCCCCCTGCAACGCAAACCACGCCTGCATCTGGTAGCTGCAGTGGCATTTGGAGGAGCCGTCGGGGACGAGGACGAGGCCGGAGGCGGGGATGGCGTTGATCCAGCAACTGGGGCGGATGCCGCCGTAGTTTTCGGTTCCAGCATCGCGCGTGAGATCGACGTAGCCGAGCGTGGCGCTGCGGAAGAGCATCAGATTTTTGCTCGCGGCGATCTGGCCGCAGCCATACGAGCGCTTCAGTTCCCATTCGACGGGTGAGCCGGTTTTGATGTCCCACGCGCCGCCTTGCGCGTAGATGGTGCGATCGTTGATGAGCGGGCGCGTTTGATACTTCGCGTCCTGGTCCCACAAACGCTTGCCGGAGGTGATGTCGAAGCCGGCGATGCGTCCGCCGACCTCGGAGGGGAGTTCGAAGAAGTTATGCCGCACAGCTTTGTAGTTCATGAGCAACACGCCGTGCTTGGCGCTGACGGCGAGCTGCGTGCCCCACACGTCGTCGCGGTTTTCCCACAAGACTTTGCCCGTGGCGGCCTCGATGGCGAGGAGCGTGCCGGGCGGGAGCTGGTTGTGCGTGAGCTTCGGCGCGGATTTGCCATCGCGTCGCGGATTTGTGACGCGATCCGCCTCGACGATGGGGCGGTCGATCAAATAGACACGCTCACCGGCGATGGCGATGGCGTTGTGCCGGAGGCTGCCCTTCGGCTGATACTGCCACTTCACCGCGCCGGTGGCGGGATCGATGGCAAAGAAGAGCACGGACTCGGTGCGCAGATTCGTGAGCTGGTAGCGCGGGCTGACGTTGTGCGCGGCGTTTTCGACGGAGCCAAAGAGCAGGCCGTTTTCAAAGGCGAGGTAGCCCCAGTTCCGATTCGCGGCATCGGTGGCGACGGGCGTGGCGAATTCACGCACGAGCTTGCCGGTGGCGAGGTCGATGCGCAGGCAGCGCGTACCGCTTTTGACATAAACGGAGTCGCCGCCGATGCAGAACGGCCCGCCGGTGTCGCCGATGCCGACATCGTGATGGATGCC
>CALDGV010000201.1 GCA_937941745.1 uncultured Prosthecobacter sp.
AATGTTTCCTTTTCGCAAAAAACGTCCCCCTTGGTTGACGACTGGACCAAAACTTTTTACTCTGGCACATCGCCGTCGGGCCGGTTTCCTGACGCTGATCACAGAGTTGCAGCTTCTAGCTTCGACTTTCGTGCCAAACGGTCCTCACTGTTGTTGGTTGCTGGATCGCCAAACAGACCCTCTGGCTCGCAGGCCAGAGGGTCTTTTGTTAGATACCAGTTTACGACACTGTTCTCGTCGTGCCGCAACCATGCTAAAGCATGGCTCCCAATCATGGTTCCGAGACGCGAAGAATATCTCCTCACCCTTTCTTCTATTGGCTGGCTGATGGCATTCTTTGCCATCCCGGTTTTCATCACTTTGGCATTGGCCTTTCGTGAAAGTGATCCCCGTGGAGGTGTTGGAGATGCTTGGACCCTCGACTCCGTCCGTCAGTTGGCAGACTCGAATTATGCGAAGCTCTTCATCAGGACATTGGCAATAAGCCTGATCGTGACAACTGCATGCTTTGCCATCGCTCTGCCGGTAGCCTGGTTCATGGCGCGATGTCGTCCGAGGTGGCGGCATGTCATCCTGATGTTGGTCATTTTGCCCTTTTTATCCAACTTCATCATCCGGATCTTCGCTTGGAAGTCTCTGCTGCATCCTGAAGGAGCCATGAAGCAGCTTCTGGTTTGGCTGAGGTTGGCTGGGGACGATGTACTGCTCTTGAACAACCCTGCTGCAGTGGTTGTGGTCATGATTTACACACAGCTGCCGTTCGCGATCCTGCCCCTGTTTGCGGCAGCCGAGAAGTTCGACTTTCAACTGCTGGATGCCGCTCGGGACCTTGGAGCAGGTCCTTGTCAGAGTTTTTGGCGAGTTTTCGTTCCTGGCATCCGCCAGGGGGTGATCTCTTCGCTGCTCATGGTCTTTGTATGCTCGCTTGGACAGTATGTCATTCCTCAATTGGTGGGAGGAGCGGGGGATGAACTGGTGGGAAACAAAATCGTGCAACGTGCCTTTACCGACAGAAACCTGCCGCTGGCATGTGCACTCGCCGGAGCTCTGCTGCTTTTCGTGCTAGGAATTTGTGGGGCTGGGCGCCTTTGGAAAGGGGGGAGATCAGCTCCAGCAAGCATTTAGGATAAGATCTTTTGAAGGTCCTTAGCTTGAGATGAGGCGATTTTGCCTACTCCACGTCACCGAAGCCAGAATTTACCAACTCTTCGAGATCTGACATGGCTTCCTGGGCATCAATGCCTTCGGTGGTGAGCTTGATCTGTTCGCCCTTGCCTGCGGCAAGCATCATCAGTCCCATGATGCTTTTGCCGTTCACGGGCTCGTCATCCTTCTCCACCCAGATGTCACACTTGTACTTGCTGGCGCGCTTCACAAACTGCGCGGCAGGACGGGCGTGGAGGCCCATCTTGTTGCGGATCGTGAGGTCTTTGGTGAACATCATGGAGGTCAGTGCGGCACTATGGCTGCCTTATTATCAACCTAATTGATCTTGCGCCATCTTTTTTAGCAGCCTTTGATCAAACTCAACGGCGCTGTTGTAGCCGAAGGCGCGCAGCTTGTAGTTCAACGCCGCCAGTTCGATGAGGCCGGCCACGTCACGCCCAGGTGCAACGGGTAGTTCTACCTGGGCAATCTGAAGACCGAGGATGTCCACCGTCTTGTCCTCCTTGCCGATGCGTTCCAGGTCCTCCGAGTCCTTCACGTGCACAAGTTTGACGATGAGGTCGAGGCGCTTGCTAAGGCGGACGGAGCCGACACCGAAGAGCGCGGCCACGTTCAGGATGCCAAGGCCGCGGATTTCGATCATGTCGCGAGTCATCTCAGGCGCCGTCCCGACGACCTCGCGATCTTCGATGTTTCGCAGACGCACAGCATCATCGGCAACGAGGCTGGCTCCGCGCTGGAGCAGGCCGATGACGCTCTCACTCTTGCCGCTGCCACTGTCACCAAGGATCAGGACGCCGATGCCCTGCACATCGACAAGGCATCCATGCAAGGTCTGGGTGGCGGCAAAAGCGGTGTCGAGCTTGATTGTCGCCAGATTCAGGAATTTCATCGTCAGCATGCTAGTCTGGAAAACGGAGATGCCGGCCTCGTTGGCGATCTGAACAAGATCTTCAGAGAGTCGGTGCCCGCGCGCGACGATGAGGCAGGGGATTTCCCATGAGCATAGCTGGCTAAAGCGTGCGGCCCGCAACTTTGGCTCAAGTGAATCCAGGAAGGACAGCTCCGAATTGCCAATGACCTGTACCCGCTTGTAGGCAAAATAGGAAAAGAAGCCCGACAGAGCCAATCCTGGGCGGTTGACGGAAGGTTCGAGGATCTTTCGTGTGAAGCCCACCTCGGACCCTACCACCTTCAACTTCAGAGCTTTCTCGTTCTGCGCGAAAAACTCCCCAACCGTGATTGAGGACGGGCGCTTGACCTTGGTGGGTGGTGGCATAACGGCGGTAGCTGAATTAAACGCGGGTTCTCGAATACGAAAATCTGTACTTTCGCCCTACTAAGTGGCAGCTTCAGATGCCGGCTGCACGACGCACCTCATCGCTGCTCACACCGCGCAGGGCGAAAACGCGAAGAATCGTATCTTCAATGAGGTTGTTGGGGCAGGAAGCTCCTGCCGTGATGCCAATCACGATGGGGCTGCTGGTGTCGGCCAGCTTGCCTGAGTAGCTTGTCTTCTCCGTTTTGAGGTGCAGGTCAAAGTGGACGATCTGTTCCAAGTTCTGCAGGCAATCTGCCGTGCGGATAAAGAAGGTCGGAAGCTGCTGTTCCCCAATCTCCACCAGATGAGTGGTGTTGGAACTGTTGTAGCCCCCGACGACAAGAAGCATGTCCAGCGGCTGTTTCAGGAGGTGAAAAAGCCCGTCCTGACGGTCCTGGGTGGCACCGCAGATCGTGTCGAAGACCTGAAAGTTTTCGGCGCTGCCATGGTCACGGTCCTCGATGGCTTTTTTCAACCTGCGTTGAATTTCCTCGGTCTCGGACTTGAGCATGGTGGTCTGATTGGCCACACCGATGCGCTGGAGATGGAGGTCCGGATCGAAACCCGCCGAGCAGGCGCTGGCAGCGCTAAAACGTTTCAGGAATGCCTCACGGTCGCCACCCTTGCGGATGTAGTCGCAGACAAAATCCACGTCAGCGAGCGTCAGAATGACAAGATAGTGGCCATTTCCGTCATCGCCCATGGCCCTGGAAGAAGTCGCCCGGGTTTCTTCATGGCTTGCCTTGCCATGGATGATGGAGGTGAAACCGCCTTTGGCATAGCCTCGAACGCGCTTCCAGACGCTCATCACGTCTCCGCAGGTCGTGTCAACGACCATGCAGCCGCGAGAGGAAATGAGCTTCATCAGGTTTGTCTCCGCACCAAACGCGGGAACGATCACGACATCCTCACTGGTGAGCTTGGCTACCTCCTCCTCATGGCTGCCAACTGGAATGCTGACGATTCCCATTTCCGTGAGCTGGCGGTTCACTTCAGGGTTGTGGATGATCTCTCCGAGCAGAAAAACCCGCTTGTCGGAGAATACGCGACGAGCTGCATAGGCCAGATCGATCGCCCGCTCAACGCCGTAGCAGAATCCAAACTCCTTCGCGAGTCGGACGGTCGTGTTGCCGATGTTCAGAATGTTCCCGTTCGCACGGATGGTTTCCACCAATGGACTCCGGTAATGGGTTTCCACCTCGGCCTGGACGCGTGCCATGACTTCAGGCGTGCGAACATTGACTTTTCGAGGTGCATTGGGAGCGGTTGAGGCAGTCATGAAAGGGTGCGGTTACAAGAAATTCAGCGGTCACAGTCGTCGGGAAAGCTCCCCAGACAAGTCAAAGGAGGCCAGGCACCTTGGCCATGACCTCCCTGAATCGAAAAATCAGATCAGCCAGGGCAGGCAAAGCGGCTCCAGCTGAAAACCTGATCAATAGGTGTAGATTTTGCCTTTCGCGGCATCCTCAAACACCTTTGGGCTCATCATGTAGCTGTCTGGAGGATCAGCCAGGGTGGAGTCATCGAGGACAGGCAGTGTCTTGCCAATCGTGGCATCTTCAGGATGGCTGGATGCGATGATAAGCGGTGTGCCGACACGAACCATATTGAAGATTTTCTGCGCACTTTTGATGGGAAGCCGAACGCAACCGTGGGTGCAAGGATAGGGTTTCACCCAGCCCCAGTGCATTCCGTAGGCGCTTTTGAACTCCATCCAGAAGGTCATCGGGTAGCCTGCTCCGGGGCTGCTCTGCCTGCGGCGGTGGGCCTGCTTGCTGTAGATGCTGAAGGTGCCATGTGGCGTGGGCGTGCTGGCAGTGCCGACCGAGCACGGCGAGGCAAGCAGGACTTCGTTTCCCTGGACGACGTAGATGCGCTGGGCGCTCGTGCTGAGCTTGACCTTCACGGCCGCAGGGTTGGTGACCGCCTTGGCTGGCGGATCGAAGCTGGGCGAGAATCGTGCACTGGTCTTTTTGGTGACGCAGCTGCTCATGGAGGCAGCCACAAGCAGAAGTGCGCTAGCTTGGAGGAATCGACGTAGAGACTGAGATTTCATGGGGCGGCAGTCCTAGCACGCCCCCGAACCCGCTCCACCGTTTTTTGGACTCAGCTGGCCCTGGCCTGACCTGCTTTTTGAGGGTTAGCGCAGGTTGACTGCTCCGCCATCGATTGGATAGGCGCTGCCCGTGATGAAGCTGGCTTCATCACTGCACAGGTAAAGGGCCAGTGCGGCGATTTCGTCAGGCTTGGCCATGCGGCCGATCGGCTGGGCTTCGCTCAGTTTCTGAAACATTTCAGCCTCCTGGCCTGGGTAGGTGGCGGCCAGGTAGCCATCCACAAACGGGGTGTGCACTCTCGCCGGGCAGATGCAGTTGCAGCGGATGCCCTTTTTGATGAAGTCCTTGGCGATGGAATAAGTCATCATGAGCACGGCTCCCTTGGTCATGGAGTAGGCGAAGCGGTCGGCGAGGCCCATTTGAGCGGCGATGCTGCACATGTTCAGCACCACTCCACCGCCTTGGGCCACCATGCGTTCCACGGCCGCCTGGGCGCATAGATGAACCCCCTTGATGTTCACCTGATAGAGACGGTCGAGGTCAGCTTCGCTGGTCGTCAAAACAGTGCCAATATGGGCGATTCCGGCGTTGTTCACAAGAATGTCCAGCTTGGGCAGACGAGTG
>CALDGV010000202.1 GCA_937941745.1 uncultured Prosthecobacter sp.
GTTGCTGAAACCAAAAGGCAAGCTCAGACCGATGGCACTCTGCGCACCGCTAACGTTGGGTCGCAGTGGCATCACGATCATATGCTTGCCCAGGCTGTGGAAGCTCAGGGGCGCGAGTGGATCGATGAGGCTGAGGGTGTTGAGCCCGAAATGCAGGGCCTTGATGAGCAGCTTGCGGTTGACGAAGATCGTGATCTCCGGGCCGGTCGCTTTCACATCGGGCACGGGAACACGCAACCAGGGTTTGTTGGCGGTATCTTTACCGAGCAGCAGGAACTGTCCGCCTTTCCATTCGATGCCGATGCAGAACAACCATTGATCGTGACAGGGCATGCGATGGATGAGCTTGATGAGCGTGGCCAGATGCGCCGGGTCGAGTGCGATGATCGTTTTCGCCTCACCCGGATTGGGAACCGTTTGCCGCCAGTTGGGGTAAGTTCCTTCAATCTGTTTGCTGATGAACCGCCAGCGTCGTGTGGACAACTGGAAATGCTGGTGGTCGGCCTTGAGCTGCCATTCGCCATCATTATTAAATTCCTTCCAGCCGAGGAACTTGTGGCTCGGGATGATGACGGAGCGTTTCAGCGGCAGCGAGAACGAGTTCGCGCTGTACAGATGCTTGCCATCAGTACCGACTATGTAGTGGGCCTTGGGCTGTCGGGTGTCGATGAACGCGCCGTTGAGCACGTAGCGTGTTCTGTCCACGCTGGCGCACTCCAAGGCTTCCAGCATTGAACGGCGCAGTTCCGATGGCAGCGGGATGGCTTCAGCCTTGAGGCGCGGTGTCTGAGAGAACTCGTCGGGAGCCACGAAGGTGACCTTGGATTCCCCGGTCTCGTTGCCGAGCGGGAAGCGAATGATGCTCGCTGCGGGAGTGGATTCGACTTCAATGGTTTCGCCAGTGCCGCAGTTTTTAACGACTTGTACCAACTGATCGAGGGGCAGCAGTACGGTGGCGGGCGGGCCTTCAGCGGGATGCTCAAGGCGCAGGGTGACAAAGCGGTCGAGATCAGTGCCGGTGAGCGCGATCCAGCCGTCGGCAGTACGCTCGACTTTGATGTACTGCAGCACGGGCAGTGTGGCGCGTGCGTGGATGACTTTGCCGAGGCCGGCAAGCGCGGGTTTGAGTTCCGCGTTGGGAAGTGGGATGGGTTTCATATGGGATGAGGTGGGTTGTACGCGAACAGCCCATGTACTGGGTGAAGGCACATGGGCTGTGGCGTGGGTTGGTTAGGCGGCTGCCTGCATCACCTCAGCTTTGTATTTGAGCTGGGCGGTGGTGCATTCAGCGGCGCGGATGTCGTCGCGCGGCCCGAGGTAAACCGGCTGGTAGATGGAGCCGGATTCTCGAAACGCGTAGAGGTAGCGACATTCCACGACGGTCCCAGGCGAAGGAATCTCGTGGTTGGCTGGATGGTGACGTTGCCAGCAAGCCGTACTTTTTCGTCCTCGAACAAGATCAATGAGACGCTGCGCTTGTCGTTCGCCTTGGCGACGATGAACGAGGCGGTCTCATAAAACTTGTGGCTTCGCTGAGCTGAATGGGTGACACGGCTGGCAGCGAGGGGAGCGTGGTGTAAAGCTCCGGGATGGATCAGAACATGTTGTTTGGTTTGGCATTGGGGTTGGCCGCCCCCTGGAAGGTGGTGCGCAGCGGCTTGGAGGATGGCGGCTTGGAGAGCAAGTTTTTGTATGTGGACATCGAAGTGGAGGCAGGGGCGCAAATGCCGTGTCCAGTCTGCGCACAGCTCTGCCCGCTGTATGATCACGAGGTAAAGCGCTGGCGGCATTTGAACTTCTGGCAGCACCCGACGTATCTGAGCGCGCGCGTGCCGCGAGTGCAGTGCCCGCAGCACCAGGTGAAGCAAGTCAGCGTTCCTTGGGCTCGGCCCGAGAGCGGCTTCACGTTGATGTTTGAAGCCTTTGTCATGGCTCTGACCCGAGAGATGCCCGTAAGTGCCGTGGCAGAACTCATGGCGGAACACGACACCCGTCTCTGGCGCATCGTGCGCCATTATGTGGCCCGGGCGCATGAGCGGCAGGATTGGAGTGCCGTGCGGGCAGTGGCCATTGACGACACCGCAACGCGAAAAGGACATCGTTACGCCACCGTGGTGGTCGAGATTGATCCGCAGCAAGAGCAACCCGCGCGGCTCTTGTTCATGACCCCTGAGCGCACCGCTGCGAATGTCGGTCAGTTTGTTTCGGCGATGCCCGCGCATGGAGCAAAGTCCGAACAGGTGCGACTCGCGGCCATCGACATGAGCGCCGCCTACCAAAAGGGAGTGCGCGAGCATCTGCCCAATGCCCAGATCGTGTTTGATCGGTTCCATGTCATGCAACTGGCCGGCAAGGCATTGGATGAAGTGCGCAAGCAACTCCAGCACGAAGGAGCGGAGTTGAAAGGCGCGCTGTGGGCCTTGCGTGGCAATGAAAGCCGTTTAAGCCAGGCGCAGTTCCAGTTGCGCCACGACCTCTGTGCCCGGCACAAAGAACTCGGTCGTGCCATGGCACTACGAGAGGGCCTCCAGGAGACATGGGAATGGCCCGGAGCAGCCAGCGCCGAGATGCATCTCAAAGCCTGGTGCTCGTGGGCTGTGCGCAGCCGCCTGGCACCATTCAAGAAACTGGCCCAAACACTCAAGAGCCATTGGGATGGCATCCTCGCCTATTACCCTCACCGCATCACCTCGGCCGCCATCGAATCGATCAACAGTATCATCCAAACCGCCCGCCGCCGCGCCCGAGGCTTCCGCAACTTCGAAAACCTCAAGGCCATCTGCTATTGGATGGCTGGCCGTCTCGATCTCCAAATCCCTTCAGCTTTCACCCACCCAAGCTAGCGAACCGCCACTTTTCATGGTGGAGTAGATTCGTCAGTTGTTTAAGAAGATCGGTTTCCAGCTCATGCGACGATTTGAAAAAATCCGCAAGTCTCGCCTTAAAGCCATCAACGTTCACAGCAAACACTTCACTGCTGATATTCGCGTATTCGATCTTAACATCGAAATATTGACCAGCGCTTAGCGAGTAGCCCCTGGCTTCAAGTTGCTCATAAGAAACCACGACTGAGAAGTTCTCAACGGCTTCCTTGGCATTGAAAGTCTTGATGATCCGGTTCTCTTCGTCAGGACTGAGAAGCGTTTTCTGATTCTTCCCCTCCTTGATCTTCTCGCCGAGGTTGGAGGCATCAATGAGGATGACGTCGCCGTCGTTGGTGGAGTCGATGAAGAGGATGGAGACGTTGGTGCCGGTGGTGGCGAAGATGTTGCTGGGCATGGAGACCACGCCGCCGAGCATTTTGTTTTTCACCAGATGCTCACGGATGCCTTTTTCGATGCCGGACTGAGCTGTAATAAAACCAGTTGGCACCACGATGGCGGCGCGGCCGTTTGGGGCGAGGGTGTGGATGACGTGCTGGATGAAGAGCAGGTAGATGGCCATTTTGTCTTTGTCCTTATTGGGCACGTTGGGCAGGCCCGCAAAAAAGCGCTCGTGGTTTTGTTTGCTGTCCAAATCGGCCACGTAGTCGCTGAAATCGAGCTTAAACGGCGGATTGGAAACGATGTAATCGAAGGTCATCAGCTTGTCGCCAGCTTTGTGGTAAGGCGATTTGATGGTATTGCCCTGGATGATGTTCTGGATGGAGTGGACGAGGTTGTTCAGGATCAGGTTCAGGCGCAACATGCTGCTGCTTTTCTGCGAGATGTCCTGCGAGTAGAGGGTGCAGCGGTCTTCGCCAATGGCGTGCGCCAGGTTCATGAGCAGCGTGCCCGAACCCGCCGAGGGGTCGTAGCAGGTGACGTTGCTCACGGGCTGGTCCAC
>CALDGV010000203.1 GCA_937941745.1 uncultured Prosthecobacter sp.
AGATTCGCACGCCGATGAACGGCATCATCGGCACAACTTCCCTGCTACTGGAGCTGGGGCTGGCACCCGAGCAGGAGGAGCTTGTGCGCATGATCCGCTCCTCCGGAGAATCCCTGCTGCACCTCATCTCTGACATTCTTGACTTCTCGAAGATCGAATCCGGCAAGATGGAAATCGAGGCGGTGCCGGTGGAAATGGAGAAGCTGCTCTCCGAGGTGGCGGATGTCTTCTCCTATCGCGCCGCAGAGAAGAACGTTGAGCTCAACTTCCACGTCGATGCGGCGCTGCCGCGCTACTTCATGGGGGACTTCCAGAGGGTGAAGCAAGTGCTCGTCAACCTCGTCGGCAATGCGATCAAGTTCACCGAGAAGGGTGAAATCCTCATCATCGCCCGCCAAGTTAGCCGACGGACCAAGGAAGGAGACATCCCCCACCTTCACTTCTCCGTGCGCGATACCGGCATCGGCATTGCCGCAGACAAGATCGGGCAGCTTTTCCAGGCCTTCACCCAGGCAGACACTTCCACCACACGCAAATATGGCGGCACCGGGCTTGGCCTGGCGATCTGCAGGAAGCTTTGCCGTCTCATGGGCGGGGAAATTTCCGTGGTTTCCGAGGAAGGGCGGGGATCCGACTTCTTCTTCGAAATCCCGCTGCGCATCACGCCCGACATGGACGGCCGTGAGGAGGAACTGGCGTGGGTGGATACCGTGAAGGACCGGCGCGTTGTCTATCACAGCCCTCACACCACCACCCAGCAGATCCTTTCCCAGACCCTGCAGCTTTGGGGAGCCGTTGGCATCGGCCAGACACGAGTGGATGGTGGCAGCCTTGCCTCCGACCTCGCTGAAGCCGCCGTATTTGTTTTCGATGTCCGCGATCACACGCCAGAAACGGCACAGCCTATCCTGCAGGCAGCCATGGCCCAGGGGGCAGGCATCATTGTCCTCGTGCCCCTGAACCGCTGGAAACTGCGCGACAGCTATGCGCCGCCCGGATGCCATCGCTTTGCCAAACTCGCGAAGCCAGCCAAACGCCGGGAACTGCTGCGTTCCCTGGCAGACCTCATCCGCATGCCCCGTGTCGTTGGCGGCACAGGCTCGGGAAGCACGGAACCGCTGGCTGCCAGCCTGCAGCCGATGGCCATGCCGCCCTTGGGAGCCATGCCCAAACTCCGCCCCGTGGTGCCGGGTCCGACGGCTCAGCCTGCGGGCCTCAACATGCTTCAACCCAGCCTCCATCAGGCCGTGATCCCTCCAAGCACCGTCAATCCCCTCATGATGGATTCAGCACCGCTTCCTGCCACCCCCACACTGCCTGCTGCCCCCACCTCGGAAACATCCGCCATGCAGGCAGGCAGCAGGGCAGGCTCTGCAGGGCATGATGCACACATTTCCCAGTCCACGAACAAAGCGATCGCCGCAGCGGCCAAAGCCGATGCCGACAGCTTTGCCAAACAGCATCCCGCCCGTATCCTGCTCGTCGAAGACCAGCCGCTGAATCAAAAGATCGCCGTCATGCTGCTTCAGCGGCTTGGCTATGGAATGATTGATGTGGCAAACCATGGTGAAGAAGCCCTCAAGATGGTTTCTGCTGGCAGTTACGACCTCATTTTCATGGACCTGCAGATGCCTGTGATGGGCGGGATCGATGCCGCCAAGGCCATCCGCTGCAATTTCCAGCTCAAAAACCAGCCTGCCATCATCGCCATGACCGGCCATGCCCTCACAGGCGTGAAGGAGGAGTGCAAGGCTGCTGGCATGAATGCCTTCCTGACCAAGCCGGTGAGTCTCGATGACTTCCGCCGGGCCATTCCGCCGAGCCTGGAAAAGGGTGCCGCCATGAAGCCGATGGTGCTCTGAGGACAGTAGCAGACCTTTCCGCGACAAAGGTTGACCCGGGAGCGCGCCCGCGCACTCTCGAAGCCTTGTTCATGGAACACGTTCTCGTCATCCCCCGCCCGCTTCTCGACCAACTCGGCAGCTTTCAAGGCTTCCAGCCGGAGGTTCGCCGCTACCTGGATGCCATGCTGGCACCTGGAGCCAACTTCTTCATGGAGCGGCCAGCGGCAGAATCCGACCCGACCCACAAGCAGCTCATTCCGTACTCCATCTTCCACCATGGCGGCCGCTACCTCTGCTACACGCGGGGCGGGAAAAGCGGTGAAAAGCGCCTCGTGGCCAAGCGCAGCGTGGGCATCGGAGGGCACATCAACCCAGTCGATCAAAGCCACGATGGCCTCGGCGAATCGATGTATTTCAACAGCATTGAGCGCGAGATTGCGGAAGAACTGGTGATCGCCGGCACACACACCCAGGAGGTCATCGGCCTGATCAATGACGACTCCAGCGAGGTCGGCAGCGTGCATCTCGGGGTTGTTCATCGTTTCGAACTGAGTGACGACGACGTCCGCTCCAACGAGGACGCCATTCAAGACCTGCGCTTTTACACCCTCGCTGAACTCGAAGCCATGCGCCCGGAACTGGAAACCTGGTCCCAGATCATCCTGGACCACCTGTCCGCCGCCTGACCCTTCCTCCGCCTAGCCTTTCCCCTTCCCGATCCACCATGCGCGCCCGCATCATCAAGGACTTCCGTTTCGAAGCCGCCCAGACCCTGCCCAACCTGCCCTGCGACCACAAGTGCACCAAAATGCATGGTCACAGCTTCAAGGTGGAGATCGCCGTTGAAGGCGAAGTGAATCCTGCCATTGGCTGGGTCTATGACCATGCGGAAATCAGCCGGGCCATGAAGCCGCTGATGGACATTCTGGATCACAGCTATCTCAACGAGATCGAAGGCCTGGAGAATCCCACGATCGAATACATGGCCGCATGGCTGTGGAAAAAGCTGGCCCCACAGCTTCCTGGATTGGCCGAAATCACCATCCACGAGACCCCCAACGCGCGCTGTGTTTTCAGGGGCGAGTTCTGATTTGGGCACGCGGAAAGGCTTCTTCACACCTTGCCGCCATTATTCACACGGCGGATGAGGCTTGAGATCCCACATCTTGTTTAAGTTTGCTTAAACATCCCCAAGATAAGGGAAAATTGTGCCTTAGCTCTTGCTCGTCACCCGCCCAAACGGGTCATTTGGCCGGTAGTTCACCTCTCTCCGGCCATGTATCTCAAAACCCTCACCATCCACGGCTTCAAGTCCTTCGCGGACAAGACGAATTTTGAGTTCCACAAGGGTGTCACGGGCATCGTGGGTCCCAACGGCTGCGGCAAGTCCAACGTCGTAGATGCCATCCGCTGGGTGCTGGGCGAAACTTCCGCCAAAGCACTGCGCGGTGAGGAAATGGCAGACGTCATCTTCAACGGCACCGACAAGCGCAAGCCTGTGGGTCTAGCCGAAGTCACGCTCACCATGGCGGATTGCGAAGAGTCACTGAAGGTCGATTTCAATGAGGTCGCCCTTACCCGCCGCGTGTTCCGCGATGGTCGCAGCGAATACCGCCTCAACAACACCGTCTGCCGCCTCAAGGACATCCATGATCTCATCGCAGGCACCGGCATTGGCCGCGCCGCTTACTCGATCATGGCGCAGGGCCAGATCGACATGCTTCTCAGCTCGAAGCCGGAAGACCGCCGCACGGTGTTCGAAGAAGCCGCCGGCATCACCAAGTTCAAATCGCAGAAGCGGGAAGCGCTGCGCAAACTCGAATACACCGAGGCCAATCTGCTTCGCGTGGCCGACATCGTCGCCGAAGTGAAGCGCCAGATGGGCACCTTGCAGCGTCAGGCGGCCAAAGCACGGCGTTATCAGACCTTGCTCGAAGACACGCGCTTACTCGACACCCACCCCGCGCACAAGCAATACAC
>CALDGV010000204.1 GCA_937941745.1 uncultured Prosthecobacter sp.
TGGCTGCTTCGTCGGCGGCACCACCCTGGCCCCGCAGTATGTGCGCTTTATCGTTGAAGAAGTGCTGGAAGGCAAAATCGGCTTTTATCCGACCTACGGCAACACCCTCATGGGCCTCGCCGCCAGCGTGCCGCTGGAGCCTTCGGACAACTTCTCCATCACTTACTATGCGCCTCAGCCGCGCGCTGTGCTTCGGATTGTGAACCCGAACGAGACGAGCCAGACGGTGGATTACGACCAGTGGGGCCGGGTCGAGCTCACCACGCTGACCAAAGAGTTCTTCATGCCACGCTTCCTGGAACGCGACGAGGCCATGCGCCGCAAACCACGTGCTCCTTATGCCTGGGACGGCGTTGCTGACGTACGTCCTTTCGGCGCGATGGAGAAGACCATCGTTGAAGGCGTGTATTGAGCCAGCTTCCAGCTTCTCTGAGCGGACCGGGACCAACCCGGTCCGCTTTTTTGTGACCTCATCCGAACAAGGGCTGCTCCAACATCAGCAAGGTTCGTACTTGCCCTACCCCATGAACCCAGTGGAAAAGTCATCAGATGTCTGACGAGCCCCATAACGAATCTCCCGGCCAGTGTGACACGACCTCTTCAAGAGAGGAACGGGCAGCCACATCATCGGAAGAGAGCCATGGCAAGGCCGACGAAAAGGCCGCCATAGGAAAAAAGGGCGCACTGATGGCACTCACGGATTCGGGAGAGATGAATGTGAAGCAACTCATTGAGTCATCCTTCACCAGCCCGGAATCCACCAAGCATGCCGTCAACACCCTGATCGAGGCCTACGATGACAAGGGTTTGCTGCTCGCAGCCCAGGTGCAGCCTGAGCATCTCACCCTGGAACTGCGCCACCGCAGCGCAGACCTGAGCACACTGGTGATCGTGCAATGGGTCCGGCAGGGAGAGACCCACAAGCTCAAACAACTCGGAGACGCCCTGCTCTCCGAGGCACCGAGGCTGCACACTCAGGAGGGAGCCCGGATCATGGCGGTGCTGGCAGGTCTTCTCGGGATTTTGAGGCCTCAGATTGCGCGAAGGCTCCTGGAAACCTCTGCACCTCACATGGCAGACCCCTCAGACACCGCCCTCCTGCGGGATGCCAGACGCTGGGTCGAGGCAGGCTCCTTGCTGGAGTCAGCCTCCTCTGAGGAACGCATCTTCTGGAATCGCCGGCTCCGAGAACCCAACGCGGAGTGGGACTGGAACTCTACCGAAGCGCGACTCGCCCTCAGCCATCTGGCCACCCGCAAAGCACCGGATGAACTCGACCTGGAACTCTTTCAAAAGGCCCTGCCAGGCTGCTGGTGGGACCTCTGGCGGAGCCGGACAGAGGTGCCAACCCCATCACCGCACTCCACACCCCCACCTTCCCTGGCCCGCAAGTCAAGCAAGGCAGGCGTGATGCTCAGTGCCGCCGCAGCCTTGACCTTCGGGTGGTGGTCTGCCGCAGAATTTCCCTGGTTGCAGAACTGGCTGGGGATTCACAGCCAGACCAGCCCCACTGCGGCGGCCACGAATCAGGCTGAGTCAATCGTGCCATCACCTCCTCAGCTTCTGGTCGAAGAGAATGAGCCTGCCCCGCCCATTCGTGAATCACTCCGTCGGCTGCAAGCCGTGCTGAAAGCAAAAGCCGGGCGGGATGCCGATACTCCCTCACCAGCCGACCCTGCGGCAGTTTCGGCGACAGCGAGCACAACGCGAGCTGACTTGGTCAGAGCACCTGACACAGAACCCCCACTCACCGTTCCAGAGTCACCCTTTGCAAAAGAGTCGGCCCGGAAACAGGCTGCGGCACGCTTTGCCCTTCAGAATCCGGGGATCGCCCGTCTTTTCCGGATGGTCAAAGAAGGAAGCTTTCGTGAGAACCAGGCCCTGCTCCAGGGAGCCAACAGCGTCGCGAAGGCCGGCAGCAAAGAACATCAGAACCTCATTCACTGGCTGGTGCTGGATCCTCCAACCCAGGCTGACACCCGTCTGGTGGTGACAAAAATGGCGCTGCGTTCCCTTCCCGCGCCCGAGGTCGTGCCGCTGTTCAACCTCTGCTACTACCCAGGTTCACCCAACGAGATCGAAATCAAGGAATGCAGCCAACTGCTCCTTGAACTGTCTTCAGATGACATGCGCGCGGAAGAAAAAGCCATTCTTCAGACCATCACCGGAGTGCGTTGAGGTCCGGGAGACGGGCTCTGGTTCTTGACCTTGCCTTTCAGCACGGCCAGTAACTCGGCCTATGATCAAAGTCACACCTGTCGGCACGCATGTCTCCGTCTGGGGCGAAGGCCCCATCTGGCACCAGAACCGTCTCCTCTATGTGGACATTGAAGCCCACAAGATCGTGGCTTTCGACCCGGCCACAGGTGCGGAAAAGATCTGGGATGTCGGCCAGCGCGTGGGGATGGTGGTGCCAAGGAGTCGTGGAGGTTTGGCCTGGGCTGGAGACACCGGCTTCCATTTTCTGGATGAAGCGAGCGGAATCAGCACCCCTGTGGGTGATCCAGAGACCGACCTCCCGGACAATCGCTTCAACGATGGCAAATGCGATCCAGCAGGAAGACTGTGGGCAGGAAGCATTTGCCTGAAAAAGCAGCCAGAGGCCGCGCTTTACTGCCTCCACACCGACCTGCGGATCGAAAAGAAGTTCTCACCCGTCACTAACTCCAACGGCATCATCTGGAGCCGGGATGCAGCCACGATGTTTTACATCGACACGCCGAGCAAAAAGATCCGGGCTTTCGATTACGACAAAGCCTCCAGTGCCATCAGTCACGAACGGGTCATCTGGGACACCAGCGCTGATCCCAGCAGCCCGGATGGCATGACCATCGACAGTGAGGACCGCCTCTGGATCGCCTTCTGTCATGGAGCCAAGGTCGTGTGCTTCGACCCGGCGGCGTCAAAAGTGGTCGAGCAGATTGACTTCCCTTGCGTGGAAACCACGGCCTGCGCCTTTGGCGGGCCTGACCTGCGTGATCTGTATGTGACCACAGGTCTCAAGCCTGGCCTGACGGAAGACCTCGCCGGACGTCTTTTTGTGTGCCGGCCGGGAGCCCAAGGCGTGGCATCAGACACCTTTGCCGGCTGATCACCGCCCATCCCACCTTCAAAAGAAAAAGGTCAGAAGCCCTTCTGCCGAGCTTCTGACCTTCTTTAGAGCCAGCCTTTTGAGCTGGAAAGGATATCAGTCATCCAAAGGAATCCGGGCCATGCGCTCAGCGGATTCCTTTTTCAACACGGCGGCACGGATGACGAAGTTGAAGAACACCGCAGCCGTGACACCAAAGGCGACGAAGGGCACCCAGTCGAGCCAGGCTTCATAAGTGACGAGACGAAACATAAGGGTAAGTCAGGTGGAGGTTGCGATTGAAATCACTCCGCGCCTTTGATCTGGCTGCGGTTCACGTCAGGATTCGTCGGCAGAGGGACAAGCTGAGGCTTGGAGGCATCCTTGAGCTTCTGCTCCACCTCGGGCGTGTCGTATTTTCCGAGCTTCTGGAGGTAGGCGATGAGAGCGACGATCTTGGTGTCAGGCGAGGCGGCAAGTTTTTCGGCCTTGAGGTTCTCGACGATTTCGATGCCCTGCTTGATGGCGTTCTCCTTGATCTCAACATCGGTCATCGTGGGGTATGGAACGCCCAGCTTGACCATGGTGGCGATCTTGGCGGGAAGCGCTTTCTGATCAAACTTCTCTTCAAAGAGATGAGGATAGGCAGGCATGTTTGAGCCCACCGAGGTGCTGCGAGGATCCTTCATGTGGTTGTAGTGCCAGCTGTGGGGATACTTGCCACCCTCACGGGCAAGGTCTGGACCGGTGCGCTTGGAGCCCCACTGAAAGGGGTGATCATAAATGCTCTCGCCCATGCGGGAGTAGTCACCATAGCGGAGCACATCGGGCAGCATGGTGCGGATCATCTGGCTGTGGCAGTTGTAGCAGCCTTCGCTGACGTAGATGTCGCGGCCAGCCAGTTCCAACGGCGTGTACACCTGCTGGATGCGGTCTTCCATGTTCTTCGCACGGTTCACCATGACCGTCGGCACAATCTGGATCAGGCCGCCCAGGGCCACCGCGATGAAGGTGAGCACGGTGAAGGGAATCCAGTTTTCCAGGAGGCGGTCATACCAAGCGGACCAGCTTGCATGGGTGGCAGAGAAGCGCTTGATGGCGATCACGGCAAAGATGCCGGTGCCGATGAGGGCGGCGATGTCGGCTCCTTTAGGCAGGAACAGCCAGCCCATGGCCAGGAAGAGGCCGCCAAAGACATAGGTGATGGGGTCAGAAAGGAAGGTGGTTTTCAGCCCCATGGTATCGTGCGTCGGCTGCTCAATCACGGCCACTTCACGGGTCTCATTGAAGGCCTTGCCGGACTTGGCGGTCTTCCAGAGGTTGAAAAGCATCAGGCCCATGCCCACGAGGTAGAGGGAGCCGCCGATGATGCGGAAGCCCATCATAGGACGGATGGCCGTGAGGGTCTCGATGAAGTTCGGGTAGGTCAGCGCGGTGCCGGCGGCATTCGTGCTGTTCAGCATCAGTCCCTGCATGATGCCGGAGACCCACATGGCGGCCACGTAGATGAGGATGCCGATCAGGCTCAGCCAGAAGTGCATGTTCGCCATCGGGATGGAATGCAGCTTGGTGCCATAGAGGCGGGGTGTGAGCCAATAGAAGAGGCCGGCAGCCATCAAACCATTCCAACCGAGAGCGCCGCTGTGCACGTGGCCGATGGTCCAGTCGGAGTAGTGGGAGAGGGCGTTCACCGCCTTGATGGAGAGCAGCGGGCCTTCAAAGGTGGACATGCCGTAGAAGGTCACGGCGGCGATGAAGAACTTCACCACAGGATCGGTGCGGAGCTTGTCCCAGGCACCACGGAGGGTGAGCAGGCCGTTCAGCATGCCGCCCCAGCTCGGAGCCCACAGCATGAGGGAGAAGAACATGCCCAGCATCTGCAGCCAGTGCGGCAGGGCGGTGTTCAGCAGGTGGTGCGGACCAGCCCAGATGTAGATGAAGACCAGGGACCAGAAGTGGACAATGGACAGCCGGTAGGAGTACACGGGGCGCTCCACCGCCTTGGGCAGGAAGTAGTACATGATGCCCAGGATCGGAGTCGTCAGGAAGAAGGCGACGGCGTTGTGACCATACCACCACTGGATCAGCGCGTTCTGCACACCGGCGAAGAGCGTGTAGCTGTGCGTCAGGCTGGTGGGGATGGAGAGGTGGTTGACGATGTAGAGCAGCGCGATCGTGATGATCGTCGAAATGTAGAACCACAGCGCCACATACAGGGAAGGCTCATTGCGCTTCGCCAGCGTCCAGAAGAAGTTCACGGAGAAGACCACCCAGATCAGGGCCACGGCCACGTTGATCGGCCAGATGAGCTCCGCGTACTCCTGACCGCGGGTGAAGCCCAGTGGCAGGGTCACTGCCGCACTCACGATGATGAGCTGCCAGCCCCAGAAGTGGATTTTGGAGAGCAAATCCGACGCCATGCGGGCCTTGCACAGCCGCTGCGTGGAGTAGTAAATGCCTGCAAACATCATGTTGCCGACGAAGGCGAAGATCACCGCGTTCGTGTGCAGCGGGCGCAGACGGCCAAAGCTCAGGAAAGAGGCCAGGTTCAGCTCATGAAAGTTGAGCTGAGCGGCGACAATGACGCCGACGAGCATGCCGACGATGCCCCAGATCATGGAGGCCCACATGAACTGGCGGACGACTTTGTCGTCAAACTCGATGGTTTTCTTGATGGTGGAGGTAGGTGTCATGGTGCGGGAGAGTCGGGAGCGTCAGTTCTGGGGTGGAAAGGAGCGCGGAGAAGGCTGGTCTGCCTCCAGGGGGAGCAAGGACATCTGCTCAATCGAACGGCGCTGGCGCTGGGTGCGCTCGGCAAAGAAAAGAACGGCGAAAAGCACCGCAAAAGCGAGGCTCATGAAGATGGTGACGGCAAAGACTTCCATGTCGCTATCAGTGAAGCGGTGGCACCCATCAGGTGCTCGCCCGTCATTGTTGTAGGGTGCCCTTATCTTGTGAGTGCCGCACCAGAATGCTTCAAGCTTTTTCAACAGCCTCGCAGCGACAAAGCGAAAAAGCCTGCTGACACAGCATCAGCAGGCTTTTCAGAAACAGTTTCGCCGTTTGGACGGAAGTCAGGCGGCGAGAGCTTCGGCCACGCCTTTGAAGAGGTAGTAGCCCCAGCCACGTTCCGCACCGTTCCAGTCAGGATCGTAGTGCGTATCCTTGCCGATGAAGCGCTCCGGATGCGGCATGAGACCGAAAACACGCCCCGTATCGTCCTGAAGCCCAGCGATCTGGGCCGTGGAACCATTCACATCCTTGCCGTAAAGCAGCGCTCCGTGACCGTCCTTGACGTACTTCTCAGCGTCGCCGGACTCACCCACGAACCGGCCTTCCGCATGGGCGATCGGCAGCTCGAAATGATCAGGCAGGAGCTTCAAATAAGGGCTTGTGGAGCTGTTTTTCTTCAACGGCACCCAGCGGCAGATGAAGCGGCCGGTGGTGTTGTGGATCAGGCTGCCACGAGGAAGCAGGTCGAGCTGCGTCAGGATCTGGAAGCCATTGCAGATGCCCAGCACATAGCCGCCATCCGCCACAAACTTCTTCAGGCGCTCACCCAGCTTGTGCTTGGTGATGAGCTGGGAAATGCGGCCGCTCATCACATAGTCGCCATAGCTGAAGCCGCCGGAAAAAACGACCAGGTTCGCCTTGTCCAGGGCCTCGGGCGCGAGCTGGGAGACAGGAAGAACTTCCGCCGTGAAACCGGCGGCTTCCAGGGCGCGGGAGGTTTCGACATCGCAATTCGTGCCGGGAAACTTGATCAGCAGGGCGTGGGGCATGGTGAAGGTAAGGCTGTGAGATTGGCGAAGCCTCCCCACCATGCAACCCCGCATCTGCTTCCTCCTGATTTTGATTTGTCGAATCCGAGGATAGACACGACGAGCCCCGTTCAGATAGCATGACAGTGCTTTTTTCAGCCTCCACTGCATGAAAATCCCCACGTTCCTCCTCCTGGCATTCGCCTTGTCCCTAGTGACCTCCCGTGGTCAGGACTCCAACGCAGCAGCCCGCCCACTCGATGCCCTGCTGGCAGGGGAAACCGCCTGGCAGATGAACAGCACTCAGTTTCAGGAGACCTTCAGCCCCCTGCGCTTCGACTGGCTTTCTGAGAAAAAAGATCAGGCCCGATTCTTCGGCCCGGGCCTGAGCCTGTGGGAAGGCTCCATCCGCCTCAGCGAGGCCATCATTGAGTTCACGCCTGAGGGCAACCCGGCCAAATTCACCTTTTCCATCTACAACCGGGGAGATGCTGAAGCCCTCATCGCTTCACGTGATGAGTTGGAAGCCAGGATCAACCAGCTCAAAGATGGCATCAGCAAGCGCCTGGGCGTGGCTCCAACCGAACGCGGCAAGGATAAAACCAGCGCGGTGGCAGCCGAGGGCTTTGTCTGGATGAAACCGCCCAGCGCCTACCTGCTGGAGTACAGCTACCAGCGGGAGGTCAAAAGCCGCGACATCCCCTTCCGGGCTGAATTCATCCGCCTGCGGGTGGCCAATGTTGGTGCAGGTGGCCGCAGTACAGCCGCTGTCGCCACCACAGCCGGAGCGGCAGCCCCGGTAGGTCGCAGCAGCCTGGTCGGAAACGTGAAGCGTGAGGCGAATGGCGACGTGGTGATCGCCAATGTTCCGATGGTGGACCAGGGGCCGAAAGGATACTGCGCGGTGGCGACCGCCGAACGTGTCTTCAAATACTACGGGCTCCCCGTGGACCAGCACGAAATGGCCCAGGTGGCCGATACCACTGATGGAGGCGGCACCAGCCCTGACAAGATGCTCACCGCTTTGAACAAGCTTGAGGGCCGCATGGGCGTCAGCGTCCGTGTGCTGGAGGACTGGGACTACAAGAAGTTCATGGACAAGGTGGCGGACTACAACAAGGAGGCCAAGAAGTCGAAAAAGCCTGAAGTCGATGCCAGCCCACGCAATGGAGTCATCTACATCAACGACATCATCGGCCAGATGGACGGCGAAGTGCTGAAAGCCTCCCGGATCGAGCGTGACCGGGCCGGCTTCGGCAAGTTCCAGCGCAACATCGCCGCCCTGATCGACCAGGGCATCCCTGTCATGTGGAGCGTCTCGCTCGGCCTGCTGCCAGAGCCTGAAATCCCCCAGGCGAATGGCGGCCACATGCGTCTGATCATTGGCTACAACGCCAAGACCGGCGAAGCCCTCTACTCCGACTCCTGGGGTGCCGATCATGCCCTCAAGCGCATGCCGCTGGCCAATGCCTATGCCATGACCAACGGCCTCTACTATATGCAGCCACGGGCCAGGTGATCCACCAGGCCCTGCCGCGCGTTAACCCATCCCCTTCCCTTTTCTGCCATCATGAAAAAGCTTTCCACCCTTCTTCTTACCCTTCTGACCTCCTCCGCCTTGCACGCAGCCATCATCGAAAAAGCCGTCGAATACCAGGCAGGCAGCGTCACCTGCGAAGGCTGGGCGGCCTATGATGATCAAAATATCTCGAAGCGGCCCGCCGTGCTCATCGTCCACCAGTGGACTGGCATCAGCGAGAACGAAAAAATGCGTGCCCGGATGATCGCCGAACTCGGTTACAACGTCTTTTGCGCCGACGTGTATGGGAAAGGCATCCGGCCACAGCCGCCAGAGTCCCGGACAGAGTCCAGCAAATACAAAAACGACCGTGCCCTGCTGCGTGACCGGCTCAAGGCGGCGCTTCAAATCCTTCTCAAGGATCCGCGCACCGATGCCTCCCGTGTGGCCTGCATCGGCTATTGTTTCGGCGGCACTGCCTCCATTGAACTGGCCCGCAGCGGCGCACCGCTGAAAGGCGTGGTCAGCTTCCATGGCGGACTCGACAGTCCGGCACCTGCGGATGGGAAAAACATCAAAGGCAAGGTTCTGGCCCTGCACGGGGCCGACGATCCCTTCGTGCCAGCGGCAGACATTGCGGCGTTCGAGAAGGAAATGAAGGATGCCGGGGTGGATTATCAGCTCATCTCCTACCCTGGAGCAGTGCACGCCTTCACCCAGAAAGCTGCTGGGAACGACAACTCCAAGGGTGCCGCCTACAATGAAGCCGCCGACAAGGCTTCCTGGGATGAAATGAAGGCCTTCTTCGCCAAAATTTTCACCCCTTGACCTGTCATGAACCGCCTGCTGCTGCCTGCGCTGGGGTTGACTGCCGCCTTCTGCGCGCCAGCAGCGGAGCTGAAGCCAGGGCGGCCAGAAGCTGAAGGCTCAGATTTCATCCGCTTCGTGGAGACGGCGGATGGAGATTCACTCCAGACCGCCATCGCCAGCTACCTTTCTCCGCAGGGAGTCGAACTCGACCTTGTCGGGGCGGTGCATATCGCGGATGCAGGCTACTTCAAAACACTGAACGAGCGCTTCAAAGCCTACGACGTCGTTCTTTACGAACTCGTTGGAAGGCCCGTCGAAGCACGAGCCCAGCTTCAGCCCGGAGATGGTGACTCCAAGCTGCAATGGCTGGGTGAAATGCAGGAAAAGATGCGCGCTGCGCTGAAGCTGGAAAGCCAGCTGAAAGGCATCGACTACAAGGCCACGAATTTTGTCCATGCCGACCTGAGCACGGAGAAGTTCTTCGAGAAGCAGTCCGAGAAGAAGGAAAACTTTCTCACCCTCTGGCTCAAGGCCGCCATCACCCAGGCGGCCAGTTCCGCGCCGACCGCCGCCAGTTCAGACCTGACCCTGCTCATGACGCTGCTGATGAGCCGGGACAGCGCCACTGACCTCAAACGCCTGATTGCCCGCGAATTCGACCGTGTGGAGCAGCTGATAACTGGCGTGGAAGGCGGCAACGGCACCGTGATCATCGGTGAACGGAACAAACACGCGCTGGAGGTGCTAGGGCAGCAGATCGCCGCAGGCAGACGGAAGGCGGCCATCTTCTACGGGGCGGCTCATTTTCCAGACATGGAGCAGCGCCTGCTGAAGGAAGGCTGGAAGCTGCAGAAAACCGAATGGCTGAAGGCCTGGGATATTGATGCCGAGTGATTGATCCGAGTGATCCGCTCACTGGAGCGCCGAACGGACGGCCTTCACCACCTCCGCGGCCAGTGCCTCGGAGCCTGCTGGCACAAAATGTACGTTCGCAGGCTGGATTTGCAGCTCCTTCATCCGAGGCCGCACGAAGGTGTAGAGGTCGTTCACCGCGACGCCCTCATCCTTCATCACCCTCAAGGCCGCCTCGTTGTAGCGGATGACATCGGCGTTGCTGCGATAGACCTTCATGGGCTCATCGGGCACGGGTGTGGTGGTGGCAAAAACGAGCCGGGCTCCCGTGGCCTTCAGCTTTGCTACAATGGCACGGAGCTGCTTCTCATAAACTTCGACCGTGGCTTGCGGCGGG
>CALDGV010000205.1 GCA_937941745.1 uncultured Prosthecobacter sp.
GGCTTAACATGATGAAACACCGTGATCTGGAAACCTTTCGATTTTAGATGGTGCGCAGCTTGACTCCATAACATCTCCGAACCCCCACTTCCTGCCCGGTGCAGCGTGACAAAACCCACATGATTGCCTTTTGAACTCATATAACAAACCAGGGATCACCTGTAGGATTGCCGGATTGATTGTCAGACCGCGCGGACGACAAAGCCCAGACCGATGTATAAACGATGCTTGGCCAAATCGGCCGTCGCTACGCGATTAGCTCCGAATACCGCATCACACTGTCGATGCCACCATGCACGATGCTTCACAAGCGCAAAGCGGAGAGGCCAGAGACAGGCACCGAAAAGAGTGCGCGATTTTACTTTGGGAAAGGCCTGCTCAAGCAGGAACATGACAGCCCTCGGGCCTGTTGTTAATTTCCACACTTCGATGACCTCGAAACGGTGTCGGGCCAATTCACGCGCCAGACCGGAATCGGTCCAGCGATGAAAATCATTCGGACATCCATGATCTTCAAAAATGCCATGGGTGGTGAGCACCATCCTACCACTAGCCTTCAGCAAGCGGCGTGCTTCACGCAAATACGATGAGGGGTCCGGCACATGTTCCAGAACCTGGCTGGAAAGCAAAAGATCAAAAGTCTCGGATTCAATCGGCAGCGCCGTCACTTCATCACCAGGTATGATCTCATAGTCCACCTGAGGGGTGCCTGGCAAGTCTGCGCGTAAATACTCCGCGGCGGGAAAAAGACTGCGATAGGGAGATCCGCCGCAGCCAAAATCCAGCACGCGCATGGCTTTGCCGTCCGCAACCCGGTTCATCGCCAATCTTAAGTCGCTGAGGTGAAGGTATAAATCTTCTCCAGGACTGGGATGCAGCCGCTGCTGAAGATAAATTTCTTCACTTAACGACGGTAGGATTGAGGCGGGAGCGGGCATTTTGTGGGAATGGTTAGGTTGGTATTCTCTTCAGAACCACCAGGAGCGTGTGTGCACGGGAGACCCAAGGAACCCTTAGAAGACTCAAAAGCCAGAAAAGCAACGCTCCGCGTCGACCTTTGGGAAATGTCGGGGTGCCATCAAGGCAACGCCGACGTTCGCGATTCAGAATGCCATTGAATCGCCGCCAATCATTCGGCTCATAGGCCATACGGACGACTTTGAAACCGATTTTTTCCGCCAACGAATGCATGGCTTGCGCAGACCATTGAGTGTAGTGGTGAGGTGGCCAGCACAAGGGCTCCATAGTGCGGCCAAGCATTGTGTCGTGTGCAGGCACTGCCAGAATCAAGTGATTGGGCTTGAATTGTTCTATTTGGGCTTGGAGCCAGATCACGGGATGATGCACATGTTCCAAAGTTTGTAGAGAAACCAGTGTGTCTACATGTCGGTTTTGAGCTTCAATGTCAGCCGGATGATAAACGGATAACCCCTCCTTTTTAGCATTGGCGATGGCGGCAGCGTTCAAGTCTGTGCCAATCATTTTCATGCCGGCTTTCATAGCCTCACGGACCAGCCAACCATCACCACAACCTACATCCACCGCTGATTCGCCTCCTATTTCCAAGAGAATTTGGAGTGCTTCGAGTTTGTCCCAAGAGCCTGGGTTGTAATAGTGTGGAAACGAAGAAAGCCTCTCGTAAAAATCTGATTCGCCCAGATGGCAGGGGGAATACCATCGAAGTCCTGAAGTTTTACAAAAATATTCGGTTACAGGATGTGTGAAGTACTTTTGCTTTAGCTCTGGAGTGAGAGGAAACTTGCAATAGTCGTTATATGCTTGAAAAAGTTCTTCCGGCTGACGAGTCCGCAGTGAGCGTCCTGGCTTCCCAGTGATCGGGCATGTTTCGGATTCGGATATTTTGCTCATCAGGCGTTGACTCCCGCAGGCCGATTGTGTGTTTTACCCTTAATCCAGTAGGCTTGATATGCGCCGGCGCGTTCCAGCATAGGTTTGAGATTGCGGCGTGCGCAAAAATCGTAAAAAGCCTCTCGGCAACCTTCCCAATAGCCGAAATCGTCCAAAATCACGACACCGCCCGGCTCAATGCGATCATAGAAAGTGTCCAGACAAAGTGTTACGCTCGAGTGCCAGTCAGCATCAATGTGGATCAGCGCCACCTTTTCAGGGAGAGGAGCAGTGAAAGTCTTTTCAAACCAACCCTTTCGAATCAGGGTTTGTGTTTCTGGCACGCCACACTGACGTAAGACCTCTTTCACTGAAGATTCGGAACCCACGCACTTGCCTATCCATTCCACGGCCTCGGCACCATCCTCCTCGGTGGTTTCCGGCATTCCTTCAAAGGAATCATAAAGCCAGAGTTTTCTAGATTGGAGGCTGATTACACTCCCAAGCAGAGCCGCTGTGCCTCCATTGCAGACACCGCACTCAACGATGTCGCCTTGGATTTTCTTCTCGAGCAAGTACTCTGAGAGCGACAAGAGTGATTCCAGTGCTTCACGAGTGCACATAGTATGCTTACGCACAGCCAAGAGACGCGGGTCTAGCCTCTCGGTTTTTGCTGATTTACGCTTGATGGCTGAAAAGATTCGGAGGGGGAGTGCTCTCATGATTTTTCGGTTTGTTCGATCTGCCAGGTCCAATCCTCCAGGTATTTGCAAGATCCTTCCTGCCATGCCCACTCTCGGTGTTTGCCATGCATGACCAGATGGAAGGGGCAAATAGCCTCCACGGATTCAGTCATTGATTTGGATCGTGAGTCCGCCAAGTAAGTGGTGATCGTATATTGTCCCATGTAAAGCCGTGGGTTGGGCAGGCAGCACTCCAATCGATGCAGGCCAGGTCTGCGCAGCATTGCTTGCTCGGAATCAAAAACCCACGCGTGAATTATTGGCTGGCGCAAAGAGTCCAGAATGTGAAAAGAGAAGGAGGCATTGAGCAGCGGTTCCGGCGTCCAAATTTCAAAGGCAAAGCGGAGCGGTTGCCCATAGACATGCGTGCCGCCAGGCTCTGAAGTGATGACTCGGGCAGACACCACATGCGCCTCCGGACCTTCTTTGGCATCAGCCTCATAACCCTCACCAGCACTGGCGGAACTGTCCAGATAGGCGGCGATAATCTCGGCTGGCAAACCCTCCATCTTGCAACAGCCTTTTTCCATGAGGAGGCATCGTGTTGTCAGGGTTGATACTGCCTGCATGTTGTGACTAACAAACAATACAGTGCGTCCATCTTTGGTTGCCTCACCCATCTTCCCCAGGCACTTCTTCTGAAATTCCATGTCTCCGACCGCCAGCACTTCATCGATGATCAAAATCTCAGTCTGCAAATGCGCAGCTACGGCAAAAGCAAGCCTCACATACATCCCGCTGCTGTAGTACTTTACTGGCGTATCAAGAAACTTTGCAACACCCGCAAATTCGACGATTTCATCAAAGCGTAGACGAATCTCTTGGCGATTCATGCCCAGAATCGCACCATTAAGGAAAATATTCTCCCTGCCACTTAGTTCAGGATGGAAGCCCGTGCCCACCTCTAATAGAGAAGCCACCTTGCCACGGATTCGCACTTCGCCTTGTGTGGGTTCGGTAATGCGTGATAATACTTTTAGCAGAGTGCTCTTGCCAGCTCCATTACGTCCGACAATTCCCAGCACTTCGCCACGCTTTACTTCGAAATTCACGTTGCGCAGTGCCCAAAAATCCTCGCTGGTGGATTTCTGATTTCCACTTCGCATCCAGCGGAGCGGTGCGGATGCGATATGCTGAAGCTGCTCACTAAGGGTGTTGGGCTGTTTCTCCTTTCCCTGGCCTTGATGCGCGATCCGGTAGCATTTGCCCAGATCCTTTACGCTGATAACGGTGTCTGAGTTCATATGACGTCTGCGAAACTGCGTTCGGTCTTTCTAAAGTACCAGACGCCTGTTACCAGGAAGAGAAGAGTGACGACAATTGAAATGATCAGACCTTGGACATGCAAAGCGGCTCCGCCATGAATGACCCAGCGGAAGCCGTCAATTACTCCTACCAATGGATTGCAGGAATAAAGGGTGCGCCATTTTTCCGGTACAATGCTCGTACTGAAACCCACTGGGCAAACATAGGCACCCAACTGAATCAAAAATGGAACCACATGCTTAAAATCTCTGAATTTCACCATCAAGGCGGAGATCAGGAGACTCGGCCCTAATGATGCCAGCAGAGCAAACAGCACCAGCACAGGTAGCAACGCCATCCGCCATGTTGGCATTACGCCATAATACAACATTACACCGAGCAGGAGTATGGCCGTAAACAAAAAATCCACCAATGCTACGCCAAGCGTGCTGCAGGGGATAATAAGGCGCGGAAAATAGACCTTGGATATCAAGTTGGAATTTGACACCAAGCTTTGAGTTCCGCCAAGAATAGCTCCAGAAAAAAGCTGCCACGGCACCATGCCTGCCAGCACCATCACGGGATAAGGCACCCCATCGGATGGAAATTTCCCGAGGCGGCTGAATAGAATGGTGAACACCAAGGTGTTTAAAGCAGGCCGTAGTAGAGCCCAAGTGCTCCCCGCCACTGTCTGTTTGTAGCGTATCAGAAGATCGCGCCAAGCTAGAAAGTACAACAGCTCTCGGTAGCTCCACAAATCCCTCCAATATCCAGCTTCATGCTGACCTGCTCGGATTAACGTTTCAGGCTCGTTATTTATGGTGCGCAGCTCCCTTGTCATAACTATTGGAATCCAATACCATTTTGGAAAGTAAATCTAAGCACAGGTTTAATGGCTTTAGGTCAGTTCGTAATTCCAAATCTGGGTTAGATGGAGCCTCATAGGGGGAGTCAATCCCAGTGAACCCCTGAATTTTTCCCTGACGGGCTTTGTGGTAGAGGCCTTTTGGGTCTCGATTTTCACACACATCCAATGGAGCGTTTACATATATTTCCAAGAAATTAATGCCACGCCGGATACATGACTCGCGAACAAGCTTGCGATCCGCTGCGAAGGGAGAAATTAGTGAGCAGATGACGATCAGGCCAGCTTGAGCCATGAGGCACGCTACTTCTCCTGTGCGGCGGATGTTCTCTGTGCGGTCGCTTGAGCTGAATCCCAGGTCGCAGCACAGGCCATGTCGAAGGTTGTCACCATCAAGGATGTAGGAGGCGCGGCCCAGTTCATGCAGCCGCGCATCAAGGCCCACGGCCATGGTGGATTTCCCGGATCCGGAGAGTCCGGTCATCCAGATCACGGCTCCGCGTTGCCCGAGACGCTCGGCACGCATCGCATCAGTCACGCGGGTTATTGTCCAGGTGATGTGCGTCGATTCGGGCAAGCTGCCGCCCTTGGTCGTGGCCGGAGCGGCGGGACCTGAGGCGAGGGATGGGGTGTTGGAGGTTCCGCTCACGAAAAGAGGCGGAGGCTGAAGATGTCAGAGGAGCTGCTCCAGCAGCCGGCTGGAGAGGATGGCATCAAGCTTGGTATGCAGGTCCCGTGCCGCTTTGAGGCGGCTGCGGACGTTCTGAATGGATTCGGAGGTCTTGTGGCTGGCGTCCTTTTCATCGGCCTCCAGCGTGCGGGCAATCTGACTGCCCGCAGAGCCGAGCTTTTTGCGAATGCCGGGCAGAAGGCCCTCCCGCACGATCACGCGGAAGTCGGGTTGAGCTTCGTAGAAGTCCCGCCGGTCACCTTCCACGGGCCGGAGCAGCACGGCCTGCCATTCCTTCAGCTGGCGGATGGTGGTGCTGGCGCTGGCCTTGCTGATCTTCAGACGGGCGGCAATTTCTTCCAGGCTGAGGGGGCCGGGCTCCAGGTAGAGCAGGGCAAACATGCGCCCGATCAGCCGCCCCAGGCCGAATGCGTGGGTCGTGTTGCCCCCAGCCTCGATGAACCTCCGAACCTCCCGATCCCACGAAGCGGGACGGGAAGGGGTGCTGGGGCTTGAGGCGGCCGCGGGCATCGTTCAGAAATTTCTAAACGATCATGCCGAGTCTGCTGGAGCTGGCAAGAGCCTTCCTGCGGAATGTTTTGCTGCATGAAGCAGACACCTTTAGCCTGAGCAGGGATTCCGCTGGTCTTGCCCAAGATCTGTCGGCCAGGGACGGAATGCCTGGGCTGGATGCTTTCAGCTCCACCCTTTCCTTAGCTCTCCCCCTACACGCTCATGGGGCAGCCAGAGGATCCCGATGGCGTCGGGTTGGATGCGGGTCTTCACAGGTGTGAGCTTGAAGGTCTCCAAGGCGAGCGTGGTGGGATCATATTGGTCCCGCAGCTTCTGGGTTTCGTTTTCGAGGGTCTGGTTCAGGTCGGCGATGTCCTGCTCGATGGACTTCAGTTCAGCCTCTGCGGCGGCGGCCTCCTGGCCTTCGCGCATCACTCGTGAGGCGCTGGTCACGTGGCTGCTTTTCACGAGGCTGCCGAGCCCGCTTTTGCGCCCTAGGAAGGCACCGAGCAGGCTGGTGCCAATGCTGACAGCGGCGGAAAGCTTGGCGCTGCTGGCCTGCTGTTTCTGCGTGTCCACCTTGAGCTGAGCCTTCGCCGCCCTGTCTTCGAGCGATTTCAGGGTCTTTGCGGCTTTGGCGCGCAGTTCTTCGATGGCCTGATCGCGCAGCTCGCGGGCGGTCTGGGTGATGCGGGCTTTGAACTCGTCCACCTTTTCACCGGGGTTGGAGTAGGCTTCCAGCAGAGGGCTGTAGCTGACTTCGAGAAAGTGGTTCGCGTAAACCCAGTCGGTGTAGTCTTTTTTGATGCTGGTGTAGGTGGTGGACTTCTGCGCGGCTCCGGGCAGTTCGGCGAACTCGGCGCCTTCCACTGGCTCGGTGGCCCATTTTGCCAAATCCACATCACGCGGGATCTCCACGAACTTGTCCCAAAGCACGCGCTGGCCGTTGGTGTCGATGGGATTGACCAAAGTGACCCGACTGATGCCGCTGATCTTCTTTTTGGCATCGTCGAAGTTCACCACGGCGCTGCGCAGGATGGCGGGCACATAGCAGAGACTGTCTGGAGAGATGTCGGAAGGGACAAAATACTCGGCGGTGCCTTCAGGCAGCTTGGGTTTGATGGTGTTCCGATCCGCAGCAGGGGCTGCGGTGGCTCCGGGAGGTAGGAAGCCGTCATCCTCAGCAGCGGCGGCTTTTTTGGCTGGGCGGATGGGGTCCATCAGGCGCTTCACCTGATCCTTTGCCAGCGGGCCACTGAGGTAACTCATGATCCAGCGGACGTGGAAGATGCACGGACCATCCTCGTGGACGTTGTTCATGAGGAAGACGCGATTGCCGAGGCCAGACATGGCGGTCTCCATCTCGCCACGGTCAAATTTGCCGCCGCTGCTGCCTGCGGCACCTTCGAGGCCATCGAGCAGGCGGGCTTTGTCGCGTTCGGTTTGCAGGCGGCCGATCCACCAACTGCCGATGTTCGCCAACGCCTTGTAATCGAGGTCCACGGGGTTCTGCGTCGCAAGCAGCAGGCCGAGTCCAAAGGCGCGCGCCTGCTTCAAAAGGATCATCATGGGCTTCTTCGATGGCGGCATGGCCGTGGGCGGTAGGTAGCCGAAGATCTCGTCCATGTAGAAGATGGCACGCAGGGAGGTGGTGCCCTGCTGCTGGCGCATCCAGCCGAGCAGTTGGTTCAGCAAAAGGGAGACGAAGAACATGCGCTCCGTATCGCTCAGGTGGGCAATGTTGAAGATGGTGATGCGGGGCTTGCCCTCGGGCGTGTAGTACATGCGCTGAATGTCCAGCGGCTCGCCCTCCAGCCAGCTCGCGAAGCCGGGAGAGGCGATGAGGTTGTTCAGCTTCATCGCCAGCGCGGTGCGTTTGGCCTCGGGCATGAAGCTGTCGATATCGACCACGCCGACTTTGCGGATCGGCGGCTGCTGGATGTGGCGGACGAGGTTTTCCAGCGTGACGTTCTGCCCCTTTTTCCAGCAATGACCGACGATGTTGCTCAGCAGGATGTGCTCAGGCGACTGCACAGGATCAGCCTCGATATCCATGAGACCGAGCATGGAGGAAACGGTGCTCTCGATGCGGTCCGCGAGCGTCTCGGCATCGTCCATGACGGCGGCGGAAGGGCAGTCGAGCGAGCTGAGGATGCTCACGGGCAGCCCTGCATTGCTGCCAGGCGTGTAGATGGCCATATCCACCGTCTCGCGCAGCTTCGCGATGCGTGACGGTGCCTGCCCCCAGTCGCCGAGACCTTTTTGCCAAAGGCTGGCCTGCTGCTGCGCATACTCATCCACGCTGATGCCCTTGCGGCGGGCATCGTCGGCATTCACCCAGGGCTTGAACTCCTCCGCACTGAGGTTCGGGAAAGTCAGCAGCGCATTGCCGATGTCCCCTTTCGGATCAATGGCGATCACGGGCACGCCATCCATGGCAGCTTCTTCGAGCAGAGCCAGGCAGAGGCCCGTTTTGCCAGAGCCTGTCATGCCCAAAACCACGCCGTGGGTGACGAGGTCCTTCGAGTCATACATCACCAGATCATCCTGGAGCTGCTTGCTGGCGAGATCGTATCCGCGTCCAAGGTAGAAGGCACCGAGCTTTTCGTATTGATCAGGCGTGATGGTCATGGCGAGGTCATAGACTAGCCAGCGGCCTGATCTCCTGACAAGACGGGAGTTCGCTCAGCCCAAAATCTCCACTGGGCAGTCAGGCAGGCTGGCCATGAAGGCGCGGCCATACGGCTTGGTCAGAATGCGGGGATCGAGGATGGCAATGATGCCCTTGTCCTTCTGGGTGCGGATCAGGCGGCCGACTCCCTGGCGCAGCTTGAGAATGGCCTCGGGCACGCTGTATTCGCTGAAGCTGTTCAGGCCCTGCTCCTCCAGATGTTCCAGTCGGCTGGCCACCACAGGATGATCGGGCACGGCGAAGGGCAGACGCGTGATGATGACATTGCTGAGAGCCTCGCCGGGCACATCGACGCCTGTCCAGAAGCTGTCAGTGCCAAACAGAACACTGTGTACATCCCGCTTGAATTCGGCGAGCATCTGATGGCGCGGCATGCCGCGCCCTTGCACGAGCAGGCGCCAGCCGCGTTCATCGCAGAAGTCCTCCAGCCGGTCGGCCATCGTGGTGAGCTGGGAGTAGCTGGTGAAGAGCACAAAGGCCCGGCCTTTGGAGAGGTCGAGAAAGTGCTCAATCTTCTCCTGAAGCGCCTCAGCATAGGCGGCATCCTTCGGCTCGGGCATGCGCTTCACGAGGTAAAGCTGCATCTGCTTCCTGAAATTGAAGGGGCTTTCGATGCTTGCTGCCCTGGCGTTTTGGGCGCCGACGCGCCTGCGGAAGTAGTTGAGCTGATCGTCATCACCCACGCCGAGGGTGGCACTGGTGAAAACGCAGGCTTTCCCGCCGGAGAAGAAGATCTCTTCCAGCTTCGGAGCCACATCGATGGGCGCGCTGTGCAGGGAGAGATTGCGTGTGTCACCGGTGCTGCGTTCGGCCCAGTACACGTGGCCGTCCTCTGTTTGATCGAGGAAGGCGGCGAGCCCTGCACGCAGGGCGGTGAGGCGTTTGGCGATGTCGTGCAGCTCCAGCTTTTGCGCCTCGCTTCGGGCGGCATCGCCGGCCTTGAGGGCGTAGTTGGCCACACGCTGCAGCGGCAGGGCCAGCGTGTTTTCCGTGAGGTCGGGTTCACGGATGCGGAACTCCTTGCCATAGGGCCCGCTGAACTTGCAGCGCGCCTCGGCTTCACGGAAGAACATCTCCGCTGCGCCGATGCTCTGCGTGACCTCGCGGATGGCATCGCTGTCACCGGCGCTTTGGAAGAAGCCCTTGCGTGTCTTGGGATTATAAAGCCGGCCGAGCTCAAAGCGGATGGTGCTTTCCGTCACGTGGATGCCGAAGGCCTGCGCAGCGATGTTTTCGATGGTGTGCGCCTCATCGAGGATCACGAAATCACGTGGGAAGATGAAGTTGGCATCCTCCGCCAGCACCTCCTCCGCCGAGGCGAGCAGGGTGAAAAAGAGCGTGTGGTTGAGCACCAGCACATCCGCGGCGGCCATGCGGCGGCGCACCTCCTGGTACACGCAGCCGCTGCCAGGCGGGCACCGGCGCGGGGTGCAGGCATGCGGTTCGCTGCGCACCATGGACCAGAGGCGCGCCCCAGGGGTGAAGTCCATCTCGCTCAGCGTGCCGTTCGGATTCTCGCGCTGCCACTCCATGATGAGCTGGAGTTCAGCGGCCTCACTGGTGCTGAAGAGGTCGCCGGTCTGCGCAAAGGCGCTCTTCAGCCGCGTGGGGCAGAGGTAGTTGTTGCGGCCTTTCAGCAGCTCTGCGTGGAAATCCCCGACGATCTTTTTCACGATCGGGATGTCCTTGTGGATGAGCTGCTCCTGGAGGTTGATCGTATGGGTGCAGATGATCGCCTTGCGCTTCTGTTCCAGGGCAAAGGTGGCCGCCGGGATCAGGTAGGCCAGCGACTTGCCGACCCCCGTGGCCGCCTCGACCACCAGGGCGCGGTTTTT
>CALDGV010000206.1 GCA_937941745.1 uncultured Prosthecobacter sp.
GCGCTCCCAGGCACAATACAACGGCAAATTTCTTCATCATGACAGACCATGAACGCGCCAGACCACCGCGGTCGCTCATTTTTTACGCGATCAGTTTCTCGATCACCTGCCCGCCAATTTGGGAGAGCTGTTTGAAGCGCCCGCCGTGGTAAAAGGTCAGCTTGTTGTCATCCAGGCCGAGTAGGCGCAGCAGGGTGACGTGCAGATCGCGCACATGATGCACCTCCTCGATGGCCTCCATGCCACGGTCATCGGTGGAGCCGATGGTGTGCCCGGCTTTGCAGCCACCACCGGCAAACCAAATCGTCATCGCTTTGGGATTGTGATCGCGTCCATAGGCAGTGCCGCCGCGCACACCATTGTCCGGTGTGCGTCCAAACTCACCGCACCACACGATGAGCGTGTCATCGAGCAAGCCGCGCTGTTTGAGATCGGCAATGAGCGCAGCGATGGGCTGATCCACTTGGCGGATGAGATTGCCATGCGCACGCTCGATGTAGTCGTGGCTGTCCCAGGTGCCCGCGTAGAGCTGCACAAAGCGCACGCCCTTCTCCACGAGCTTGCGGGCGAGCAGGCATTTTCTTCCAAAGGCATCCGTCGCGTCCTGGCCGATGCCGTAGAGCTCCTTGGTCTTCGCATCCTCCTTTTCGAGGTCGATGACTTCCGGCACCTGCATCTGCATGCGGAAGGCCAGCTCGTAGTTGTTCATGCGCGCCTTCAGTTCGTCATGCCAGGGGTGCTCCTCGGCATGTTGGGCGTTCAGTTGGGCCAGCAGGTCCAGGTTCGCCCGCTGATGATCGGGCGTGATGCCCGGCGGCGGCTGCAAATCGAGGATGGGAGAGCCTTTGGAGCGCAGCGCGGTGCCTTGAAAATGCGCGGGGAGGTAGCCATTGCCCCAGTTCGCGCTGCCGCCCTGCGGATAGCTGATCTCCGGCAGCACGATGAAGCCCGGCAGATCCTGATTCACCGAGCCGAGGCCATATGTGACCCACGCGCCGAGGGCGGGATCGCCGCCGAACCGGTTGCCGCAGTTCATCTGATACATCGCGGTGGGATGATTCACGGAATCGACCTGGCAGCCGCGGTAGAAGCAAAGCTCGTCCGCCACCTTCGCGAGATGCTGCCAGGGCTCGCTCATCCACGCGCCGCTCTGGCCGTGCTGCGCGAACTTGAACGGCGACTTCACGTAGTAGCGCTTCCCGCTCTCCATCGCGGACTTCATCTTCCCTTCCCGCACGAACTCCTTCAGGTGGAGCTTTTCGAGCACGGGCTTGGGATCAAAGCAGTCGATGTGGCTCGGCCCGCCCTCCATCATGAGGAAGATGCAGTTCTTCGCCCTGGCGGGCACATGCTGAGACTTGGGCGCCAGCGGGCCTTTCGGCTCTGCGGCCAGCAGCGAGGTCAGCGCCACGCTGCCCAGCGAGGTGCCCAGCCCATAGACAAACTCACGCCGGGTCGGCGCATGGAGGGCCCGGGCACCAGCACAGGGGAAAAAAGCACGGCTCATGTCAGCGGAAGGAGAATCTCCGCCTGGAACGAAGGCGGCCGGGTGAAACTAGCCTCGGATGGCGGCTGATTTCACAGCAGCCGCCATTCGTGATCGTTCTCGCGCAGCAGGTCGTCGGCCTCCTTGGGGCCCCAGCTGCCGGCGGGATACTCGCACATGGGCGGCGGGGTGGCGGACTTGTGCCAGGCGTGCTCGATCTCGTCGATGAACTTCCACGCGGTCTCCACCTCGTCGCGGCGGGCGAAGAGGGTGGCGTCTCCTGCCATGGCATCGAGCAGGAGGCGCTCGTAGGCCTCGGGGCTGGCCTTGCCGAAGCTGGAGGAGTAGCGGAAGTCCATCTTCACCTGCTGCATGTTCAGCGCCTGGCCGGGCTGCTTGCAGAGGAAGCGCAGGGCCACGCCTTCGTCAGGCTGGATGCGGATGACGAGGGTGTTTTCGCTGCTGGAGCCGAGCATCTTCTGGGTGGCGAAGGGCACCTGCGGCGGCTTTTTGAAGTGGATGCTGATCTCGGTGGCCTTCTTGGGCAGCTGCTTGCCCACGCGGATGTAGAAGGGCACGCCCTGCCAGCGCCAGGTGTCGATGTAGAGCCGCAGGGCCACGTAGGCCTCGGTCTTCGATTCGGGATTCACGCGGTCCTCCTGGCGGTAGCCGACTCGGGGCACCCCATCGACGCTGCCGGCGGTGTACTGGGCGCGGATGACGTTGGCGCCGACGGCCTCGGGGCCGACGAGCGGGCGCAGGGCGCGGATGACCTTCACCTTCTCATCACGCACGGCGTCGGCGCTCAGGTCGGTGGGCGGCTCCATGGCGACGAGGCTGAGGAGCTGGAAAAGGTGGTTCTGCACCATGTCCCGCAGGGCGCCGGCGGTGTCGTAGTAGCCGCCGCGTCCGCCCTCCATGCCGAGGTTTTCGGCGCAGGTGATCTGGACGTTGTCGATGTAGCGGCTGTTCCAGGTGGGCTCGAAGAGCGCGTTGGCAAAGCGCAGCACCATGATGTTCTGGGCGGTCTCCTTGCCCAGGTAGTGGTCGATGCGGTAGGTGTCCTGCTCCTCAAAGGTGGCGGCCACGGTTTCGTTCAGCGCCCGGGCGGTGGCCAGGTCCTTGCCGAAGGGTTTTTCACAGACCACGCGGGCCCATTTGCCGCCGACACCCTGGTTCAGGCCGGTGGCCTTGAGCATTTCCAGGATCGGTTTGAAGGCCTCCGGGGCGGAAGCGAGGTAGAAAAGGCGGTTCGCCGGTGCGCCGCGCTCCTTGTCGAACTGATCCAGCAGCATTTTCAGGCCGATGTAGCCTGCGGGGTCCTCAAATTCACTGCGGTGGTAGTGGATGCTCTGGCTGAAGCTGGTCCACAGCTCATCGTTGTGCCCCTGGCGGGAGTTCTTGCGGTTACCCACCTCCAGTTCAGAGCGGAAGACCTCGTCTGTCTTGTCGCGGCGGGCAAAGCCGACGACCTTGAACTGCGGCGGCAGGTCCCCCCCGGCGGCGATGTTGTACAGGGCCGGGATGAGCTTGCGGTTCGTCAGGTCGCCCGTGGCACCAAAAATGACCACGGTGCAGGGCTCGGCGCGGTGGCGCGAGAGAAGGGTTTCTTGAAAGGGATTGGCCTGTTCAGACATGTCGGGGGAGTTTACGCCCGCCGGGGTGACGGGGGCGGAGACTACCCGCACCCGCCCGGCTGGCAACCCAGGATGCGCAGATGCCGTGCCCGGGAGGATGAAAGCATCTCATTCCATTCATGAGGCCGCCTTGGGGCAGGGAAGTCCGCAACCGATGATCAAAACAGGCTTTCCGTGGCGCTCTTGATCTGCTCCACCTTGAGCTTCGTGCCTCCTCCTGCCTCCATGTCCCCCGTCCTCCAGACCCTCGCCGACCTCGTGCGCATCAACAGTGTGAACTCCTCCTATGACGGCGGCCCGGGCGAGGGCGAGGTCGCCGCCTACGTGCGGCGCTTCTTTGAGCAGCGCGGCATTGAAACCTGGGAGCAGGAGGTGTTTCCCGGCCGGCCCAACGTGCTCGCCCGGCTGCCGGGGCTGGATTCAAGCCGCCGCATCGTGCTGGAGGCGCACACGGACACCGTTTCCGTCAAAGGCATGACCATCCCGCCCTTCGAGCCGGTGATCCGTGAGGGCAGAATGTATGGCCGGGGCTCCTGCGATACCAAGGCCGGGCTCGCCACCATGATGCATGCCATGGCCTCGCTGAAGGAGGAGGGCATCACCCCGCCGTGCGAGGTGATCCTGGCCGCCGCCGTGGACGAGGAGTACTCCTACCGCGGGGTCGTGCGGCTTTGTGAAGGGCTGAAGGCCGATGCCGCCATCGTCGCCGAGCCCACGGAGCTGCGGGCCGTCATCGCCACCAAGGGCGTGCTGCGCTGCCGCCTCGTCGTGCATGGCCGGTCCGCCCACAGCTCCAAGCCGCACCTCGGCGTGAATGCCATCACACACATGGCCCGCGTCATTGCCGCCATCGAGGCGGACAATGAGCGCATGGCTGCCGTGCAGCATCCGCTGGTCGGCTGCGGCACCTGCAATGTCGGCGTCATCACCGGCGGCGTGCAGGTGAACTTTGTGCCCGACCGCTGCGCCATCGAGATCGACCGCCGCCTGCTGCCTGGAGAGAAGGCCAGCGACGCCGTGGCGCACTACCGGCAGCTTTTGCAGGGCCTGGAGGGCATCACGGGCGATGTCGAAGAGCCGCTCCTCCTGGTGGATGAAGCCCTCGACACCCCTGCTGAGGCCGCCGTGGTCCAAACCGCCCTGCAGGTGCTGCGTGACCTGGGCCTGAATGCCGAGCCCTGCGGCGTGCCCTTCGGCTGCGATGCCAGCAAGCTCGCCCGCGCCGGCATCCCGAGCATTGTCTTCGGCCCCGGCAGCATCGACCGCGCGCACACCGCCGATGAGTACATCGAGATCGACCAGGTGGAGCAGGCGCTGGAGTTCCAGCGGCGGTTTTTGCTGGGGTTTGGCCGCTAGGTCATGCTGCTCCAGAAGGCGCTGGCCGGGCGGCGGATTTCGGGGCCGGTGGGGGCGTTTTGAGCCCTTCGGGGCCTTCCCTCCCGCTTCCGGGGGCGTCCCTGGACGAAACGGGGGCGTCGCCGGACGAAACGGGGGCGTCGCTGGACGAAACGGGGGGCTCCCCCGGACGAAGCGGGGGCGCCGCTGGACGAAGCGGGGGCGTCGCTGGACGGAATGGGGGCGTCGCTGGACGGAACGGGGGCGTCGCTGGACGGAACGGGGGCACCGCTGGACGGAACGGGGGCACCGCTGGACGGAACGGGGGCACCGCTGGACGAAACGGGGGCACCGCTGGACGGAACGGGGGCACCGCTGGACGGAACGGGGGGAGCCCTCCCCCTGAGGCTGGACCCGGCGGCGATCCGTCCTTGGATTCCAACGAAGATTCCCCCAGCGCTTCGCGTAACCGGTTCACCGCCATGAACAACCGCCGTCATTTCCTCACCACCACCCTCGGAGCCGCGCTCGGCACCCAGATCTCCAGCTGCGCCTCCCTGGCCGGAGGCGGCCTCATTGACGCCCATGTGCATGTCTGGACGCCGGACACGGAGAAGTATCCGCTGGCCCAGGGTTTCCAAAAATCCGACATGAAGCCCGCCAGCTTCACCCCGGAGCAGCTCTTCGCGCACTGCAAGCCGGAGGGCGTCTCCCGCATCGTGCTCATCCAGATGAGCTACTACAAGACCGACAACCGCTACATGCTCGACATGATGGCGGCGCATCCCGGCACCTTCTCCGGCGTGGCGATCATTGATGAGACCGCCGCCGACGTGCGCGGCCGCATGAAGGCGCTGAAAGCCCAGGGGGTGCGCGGCTTCCGGCTCTACCCGCAGGGCACCGATGTGGAAGGCTGGCTGGCCTCTCCGGGCATCACGGAGATGTGGAAGGTGGCGGCGGAGGAGAACCTGAACATGTGCCTGCTCATCAATCCCGAGGCGCTCGGCCCTGTGGCGAAGATGTGTGCCAGGAATCCGCAGACGCCGGTGGTGATCGACCACTTCGCCCGGCTCGGCATGAAGGGTTCGATCGACCGCGCTCAGCTCGACCGCCTGCTGCACCTCTCCAAGTATCCCAAGGTCACGGTGAAGACCTCCGCCTTCTATGCCCTGGGCAAGAAGCAGGCTCCGTATCTCGATCTCGGCCCGATGATCAAGGAGTGCCGCGATCACTTCGGCGCGGACCGCCTCATGTGGGCCAGCGACTGCCCCTTCCAGGTCGATCCGGGGCACAATTACCACGACTCCATCGCCCTCGTCCGCGACCGGCTGGACTTCCTGACCGCCAGTGACAAGGCGGCCATGCTGCGCGGCACGGCGGAGCGGGTGTTTTTCAGCTGAGCCTGCCGGCGGCGTTCACCCTGGGCTTGCATCCCGGCAGGGATGCGCCCACGGAATCCCTCCCATGGTTTCCGACCTGCCCATCACGAACATTTCCTGCTACAAGTTCGCCCCGCTCAGCGACCTGAAGACGCTGCGCGAGCATCTGCTGGCCTTCTGCAAGGCCCGGGCGCTGAAAGGAACCATCCTGATCAGCACCGAGGGGATCAATTTCTTCATCGCCGGCGCCCGTGAGCCGGTGGACGAACTGGTGGAGGAGCTGCGGCGCATCCCCGGCCTGGAGACGCTGGCGCCGAAGTACAGCTTCAACGAGCACCAGCCCTTCAACCGCATGCTGGTGCGCATCAAGAAGGAGATCATCGCCTTTGGCGTGGAGGGCATTGATCCCGCCCGCTACACCTCCCCCTACCTGAAGCCGGTGGAGCTGAAGCGCTGGCTGGACGAGGGCCGGCCCGTGGTGCTGCTCGACACCCGCAACGACTACGAGGTGAAGCTGGGCACCTTCCGCGGCGCCAAGGTCATCGGCATTGACCACTTCCGTGATTTCCCGGACGCCGTGCGCCGCCTGCCTGCCGAGCTGAAGAAGCAGCCCATCGTCAGCTTCTGCACCGGCGGCATCCGCTGTGAAAAGGCCGCGCCCTTCCTGGAAAGCGAAGGCTTTGAGCAGGTGTGGCAGCTCGATGGCGGCATCCTCAAGTACTTCGAGGAGGTCGGCGGTGACCACTGGGATGGGGAGTGCTTTGTCTTTGACCAGCGGGTGGGCGTGGACCCGGCGCTGCGGGAGACGGAGTCGAACCAATGTTTTGTCTGCCAGACCCCGCTCACGGAGGAGGAGCAGCACGATCCCCGCTATGTGGAGGGCCGCTCCTGCCCCTACTGCTTCAAGACCACGGAGGAGCAGCGCCGGGAGAATCTGGCCAGGCGTCAGGAGGCGCTGAGCCGTGCCGCCAGCCCGCTGCCCGGCAGCGTGCCATATGACAACCTGCGCCCGATCTCGATTCCTGAGCGCTGCGATGGCTTCACGCTGCTGGACACCCTGGCGGACATTTTCTCCCACGTGCCGCGCAGCGAATGGCTGATGCTCTTTGAAAAGGGCCGCCTGCTGGATGAATCCAGGAACCCCGCCGCGCCGGACCGGCTGGTGAGGGCCGGTGAACGCTACTACCAGCTTCTGCCGGGCATCACGGAGCCGCCGGTGAATGCGGACATCCGCCTGCTGCATGAGGACGAGGCCCTCATCGTGCTCGAAAAGCCCGCGCCGCTGCCCATGCATGCCTGCGGACGCTTCAACCGCAACACGCTGCAGTACCTCCTCCATGCCGCCTATGAGCCGCAGAAGCCCCGCGCCTGCCACCGCCTGGATGCCAACACCAGCGGCCTCGTCGTGCTGGCCCGCACGCGGCACTTTGCCAAGCTCGTGCAGGCCCAGTTTGCCCGCGGGGAGGTGGAGAAGACCTACCTGGCCCGCGTGACCGGCCATCCGGTGCAGGACGAGTTCTCCTGCGACCTGCCCATCAGCAGCGAGGCGGGGGATCTCGGCAGCCGTGAGATTGATGAAGAGGCGGGCGATGAAGCGCGCACGGAGTTCCGTGTGCTCCGTCGGGATGCTGATGGCACCGCGCTCCTGGAGGTTCGCCCCCTGACCGGGCGCACCAACCAGATCCGCGTGCACCTCTGGCAGCTCGGCCATCCGATCGTCGGAGATCCGGCCTACCTGCCCGGCGGAGCCTGCGGAGACACGCAGACGCTGCCTCTGGAAGCCCCGCCCATGAGGCTTCATGCCGCCCGCATCGCCTTCAAGCATCCGCTGACAGGGGAACGCGTGGTCTTTGAAAGCCCGCGCGAGCTTTGAGCCCCTGGAGCCGGGCGGCACCACCTGCCCGGCGTCACAAGGCCATCTGCTCAAGCACGAACGAACCGATCTCCCGCGCGGCGGCGGCGGAGATCGTGGCCTCGGTGCCAGCCTCCTGGGCGGAAAAATCCTGCCGGTGGGCGATGCGCCCGGCCTTCCAGACCCAGGCCCGGGGATTGTAGGGGCCGACCTGGCGCGGATCGCTCCAGGTATGCAGGGCCAGGGTGCGGTCATTCACGGCCGCCGCCATGTGCATCGGGCCGCTGTCCACGCTGATCACCCAGCGGGCCGTCCGCAGGCAGGCGATCAGTTCCGCCAGGCTGGTCCGGTGGCTGAAGTCCACGATGTGGCTGCCCGTGGGCCGCGCCTTGTCCTCGCTCATGCCCACCAGCACCACCGGATGTGGCGCCAGGCGGTCGCACAGCGCCTGCAGGGCCTCGGCGGAAAGGGATTTGCCCGCCCCGCGTGACCAGGGATGGATCACCACGAGGTCATCGCGTGCCGGCCAGCCTTCCGGCAGCCTGCCCGGGGCCAGGGGGAAGCTCAGCTTCTCTGCATCCACCGCAATGCCCAGGGCCCTCGGCAGGGCGAGGTAGCGGTCCACGGCATGCGCCGAGGCATCCACGGGAATGACCCGGTCGTGCAGCCAGCGGGCGCCCTCCCGGGAGTCTGAAAGCCCGAGGATCGGCCGGGAGCCGCTGGCGCGTGCCAGCACCGCGCTGCGCAGCAGGCCCTGGAAATCGAGCACCAGCTCCGGCTGGGCGGTGGCGGAGGGCAGGCTCCGCCGGGCCCATTGCAGCGCCTTCAGCAGCGCCGTCATGCCCCGGAAGCTCTTGCGCGGAAAGGCAATCACCTCGTCCAGCCAGGGAATGCCCTGCAGCAGCGGCGTCCATTCGGTGTTGGCCAGCCAGCGCAGCTTCAGGTGCGGATGCGCCTGCCGGATGGCATGCACTGCGGGCAGTGTGTGCACGATGTCTCCCAGGGAGCTGGGTTTGACGATCAGGGCTGATCGGAACTCCGCGAGGTCTGGCAACGCGGGCGGGCTCATGACTTATTTGCCCAGGGACAGGCGGTCGGCCAGCAGCGCGGGCAGGCCCGCGGCCCGGATTTTGTCCTGCGCCGTCTGGATGTCATAGGCCAGGCGGCGGATGGAGATCGTCTGCGCCTGCACATCGTAGATGGCATAGGCGGCGCGCCAGTCGCCATCGCGCGGCTGGCCCACGGAGCCGACGTTGACGAAGTACTTCACGCCGCGCTGGAGCTGCACCTCGGTGCCGCGGGCGGCGCGCACGGAGTCATCCTTTTCAAAGATGCGCGGCACATGCGTGTGGCCGTAGAAGCAGACCTGCGTGAACTGGTAGCTGAAGCTGGCCATCGCATCGAAGCGGTTCGTCACGTAGCCCCAGCTTCCGGGGGAATCGAGCGTGGCATGCACGATGGTGAAGTCGCGCACCTGCCGCACCAGCTTGAGGTCGCGCAGCCACTGGCGCTGGTCCTCGCTGAGCTGGGCGCGGGTCCAGAGCAGGGCGGCCTGGGCCAGCGGGTTCAGTTCTTCGAGCGTGGATTCGCTGGCCGCACCTTCATCATGGTTGCCGCGCACCACCGGGCAGCCCATCTGGCGCACCGTCTCCAGGCATTCGGCGGGATTGGCGGCATAGCCCACGATGTCGCCCAGGCAGACATAGTTGCCACAGCCCTGTTCATGAGCATCCCACAGCACCGTCTGGAGGGCTTCCAGATTGGCGTGAATGTCTCCGAAAATGGCAAATTTCATCAGGTGGCAGGGAAAGGGGGCGGCCCAGGGGGCGCGCATACTCGGGGGAAGTGACGGGAAATCAAGCAGTTAGAAAATGGTTGGACAGTTGGCTGGCTGGGCCGGGGCCGCCGGTGGCAACCAGCCTTGATACAAGGCCTGGACCGCCCTTTTTTGGACAAAGATGGCTGGGGCCGGGGCCGGAAAGGACCTCCGGCAGGCCGGACGTTGCAGTCGTGCGGCCTTCAGGTAGTCTCGCCCACCCTCGACGATGAAACTGTCTCTCTGCGCCCTGATCGGGCTTGTGCTGGCCTCCTCCTCTGCCTCTGCCAATCCTGGCACGACGACCGATGCAGCGGCCCTGCCCGCGCTTCCTGCCATCCCCAAGGCCCCCGAGCCGGTGGAAAGCATCCTGCGCCTCCAGATCTTTCTCGATGCCAGGCTCTTTGGCCCCGGCAAGGTCGATGGCCGCCCCGGCGAGTTCACCACCAAGGCCCTGCAGCGCTACCAGCAGTCCCTCGGCCTCCCGCCCACCGAGGTGGAGGGCCACACGCTCGATCTTTCCGGCATCACCGAGCTCTACACCACCTACACCGTCCGTGAGGAGGACCTGAAGTTCGTCGGTGAGCTGCCCTTGAAGCCCTCGCTGCAGAGCAAGAAGAAGTACCTCCCTTACGATTCGCTGCTCGAGTTCCTCACCGAGCGCTTCCACACCTCGCCCGAGCTCATCGAATGGCTCAACCAGCCCATGAAAATGAGCGCCCTCAAGCCTGGGGACGTCGTGAAGGTGCCGAATGTCGAGCCCTTCAAGATCGAGGAGCTCACCCCCATCCCCAGCCTGCCCGAGATCGCCGAATTCAAGAGCCGCATCATCAAGATCGACACCCGCGAAAGGCTTCTCGGCCTTTATGAGGGGGAAAAACTCCTCGCCAGCCTGCCCATCACCCCCGGCAGCGGCCATCTCGCCACGCCTCCCGGTACCTGGAGGATCCTCGGCATCACCCAGATGCCTACCTTCCGCTGGGATGAGGGCGTGCTGAACTACGGCGTGCGCACCAGCACCGCCTACAACCTCCCCATCGGGCCGAACAACCCCGTCGGCGTCATGTGGATCGGCCTCAGCAAGCCCGGCATCGGCATCCACGGCACCAACAGCCCGCAGACCATCGGCCGCAGCTCCAGCCACGGCTGCATGCGCACGGCCAACTGGGATGTGGTGCGCTTCGTGAAGATGATCACCAAGGGCATGACCGTCATCATCGAAGGCCCGCCGCCCACGCCGCGTCCCGTGCTCGTCAAGAAGGAGGTCCGCAAGGCCGAGCCTGCTGCTCCGCCTCCGCCGCCGAAGAAGTGGTTTCAGTTCTGGAAGAAGAACTGAGCCTCAGCGCCGCGCCACCCGCGAGACGATCACTTCCTTCGTCTTCCGGTCGATCGAGTAAAGCACCCCCGGCTCGGCGCGATCCCACGCAAAGGCCTGGCCATGCGCGGAGATGGGAATCGCCGTCTTCCAGGTCCAAACATCGCCCGTGACCGGCAGGTCGAGCACATACAGCTCCTGCGCATCGTGTCCGGTGATGTAGAGATGCCGGTCAGGTCCGAAGCTGCCGCCGGAGCTGCTGTTCTTGCCAAACTTCGCCACCGCCTCGGCCGGGAAGCGGATCTCCGCCTCCGGCTTCCAGTTCCCATCGAAGCGCACGACCCGCGTGCGGGCCGGATCGCCCGTTTTCGCGTATTGGGCAAAGCAGGCATACCACCAGCCATCGCGCCGGTCCACCCAGGTCAGCGAACCGCCCGCGCTCGTGAGGTCGATGCTTTCGAGGTGCTGCATCGTCTGCGTGTCAAAGACCTCCACGCTGCTCTTCATCGGCATCTCGGGGTAGTTCGAGTGCGCGCACCAGAGCCTGCCATCCAGCACGATGCCGGCGTTGAGGTGCTTGATGCGGCCGGTGGCGTCTTTCCAGCCTGCGACACACTCGCCGCTGTCTTTGCGGTATTTCCCAATCGCCGCGTTCGTGATCGCATAAAAGTGCTCCGCATCCACGGCCACCCCTTGATGAGCCTCCTCCGCCTTGAAGCGCTTCAGCTCCGTGTGCGTCCATGCGCCCTTCTGGCCCGCCAGCATCTTCGTGAGGCGTTCCTGCTCCTTCCGCAAAGCGCCGTCCGGAATCGGCATCGGCACCCGGTTTTCCGTCGTGAGCTTTTCCGAGGCCGGAATAGCCCGCCAGCGCAGGTTGCGGAACCACACATCGGCTCCGTGGTCCTGCAGCGACAGGTTCGCGCCGCGTTTCGTCAGGTCACCACCCCGGATGCGCAGCACTTCGAGCTCGTGGAACCAGCGCGGGTCGCTGGAATCGAAGTCGATGACCTTCTCGCCGTTCAGCCAGTGCTGCAGGATCGTGCCCTGGCACACGATGCGGCCCTCGTTCCACTCGCCGTGCGGCTTCACCACGTCCTTTGTCGGTGCCATGCCGAAAAACAGCGACGCGGCCGCCTGCCGTGGATTCTCGCCGTAGGGGCTGTTCGCATCGTCGAGCAGTTGATACTCCACCTGCCCCGGCCGGTAATAGACCCCGCTGTTGCAGCCCTTCGCCACCTTCCACTCGAAGCGCAGCTCGAAATCATCCGGCACCTTCGCCTTCGCATAAATCAGCGACCCGCCCTTCTTCACCCGTGCGATCTCGCCGTTCACCGCCGCCCAGTTGCCGTCGTGCTTCCATCCATCCAGCGTCCGGCCATCAAACAGCGGTTCAAACCCAGGTTCGAGGGCAGGCAGCGAGGCGACAAGGCAAAGACTGGCGAGGAAGGGCAGGGAAACGCGCATGCAAGCATCACGCCGCCCAGCCCGGCCATCTTCCGCCCAAATCACCGCCCGCAGCCTGCCCTGAACCTCCCCGACCGTTCCCACACGCTGTTTGGCCTCCGGGGAGGCGTTTTCAGCTCCAAAACGCCCATCC
>CALDGV010000207.1 GCA_937941745.1 uncultured Prosthecobacter sp.
TCCTAGCTAGTCATGACGAACCCTTATTCATTCCGCGTTGCTAAAATAGTGATCACTAGCGAAGCGACCGTCAGAAAGCTCTGCGATGAACTTTTGAAACAGAGTCAGTGGTTTAGTGTCTTGCCGATGCCTGATGATGCATGGGAGCTGACAGTAAAAGAAGAAAATCAGGCCCGGCTACATGGCTGGCTCCAGTCTAACCTAACCATCACATCGCTATGAGCACAGGAGTACGTTGGACCGAGCATCAGTTGCTGATCGCCATCAATCTTTACCATAAGCTCACATTCGGGCAGATGCATGCAAGGCAGCCCTTGATTGTCGAAGTGGCAAAAAAGCTTGGAAGATCCGCTAACAGCCTTGCCATGAAACTAACCAACCTCGCCTCTCTTGACCCAGCATTGAAATTGAGAGGAGTCAAAGGACTCCCAAAATCGAGCATTCTGGACCGTGAAACATGGGATAAATTTCACGATCAAATATCGGAGATGGCACCCGCTAGTGAAGAGGCTTTTCGCGAGCTTTATGGACTGTCTGAAGATACCGAAATCGACATCATTCCCCAAAAAGGGGTTCTTATCCGCACAGCGTCCAGGCCACTTGAAACCGAATCAACTGCAAACGTCAAAGTGCGTCGTGGGCAGGAGTTTTTTCGCGAGGCTGTCCTCAATAACTTCAATAGGTGTTGCGGTGTCAGTGCGCTTTCGGTGCGCGAGCTTTTAATTGCTTCCCACATTCTGCCATGGGCTACCAACCCGAACGTAAGGCTGAATGTTGACAATGGATTGTGCCTATCGCGCATCCACGATGCAGCCTTTGACAAAGGGCTTATCACGTTCAGCGATGAGCTCGAACTAAAGTTGTCTGCTCAGCTAAAAGAGTACATCGCTGATGAAGCCATTGAAACGATGTTTGGCAGGTACGAAGGGCAAGTGTTGCGGCTGCCAGCAGATGCAGTGATGCCAAATGCTGCCTTCTTGGCCAAGCATCGGAAGACGATTTTCAAGAAGGCCGCCTGATTTCTCAACGCTTCCAAACTTATCAAAGAATTCACCCGATCAAATCCTTGAGCACGTGGCCGTGGACGTCGGTGAGGCGGCGGTCCACGCCGTTGCTGCGGAAGGTGAGGCGGGTGTGGTCGATGCCGAGGAGGTGGAGGATGGTGGCGTGGATGTCATAGACCTCGGTGGGGCTGGCGCGGTCGAGCGGCTTGTAGCCCCATGGATCGCTCTCACCGGCGGTGATGCCGCCCTGGATGCCGCCGCCGCAGAGCCAGTTGGTGAAGACGTAGGGGTTGTGGTCGCGGCCTTTGCCGCCCTGGGTGCTGGGCATGCGGCCGAACTCGGTGGTCCAGAGGATGAGGGTGTCCTCCAGCATGCCGCGCTGCTTGAGGTCGCGGATGAGGGCGGAGGCGCCGCGGGCGAAGCCGCGGGCGAGCGGGCCGTGGTCGCGCTCGATGTCCTCGTGGCCGACGCAGTTGCGGCGGGGGGAGCCGTGGTCGGTGCCGCTCCAGATCTGGACGAAGCGGACGCCGCGCTCGGGCAGGCGGCGGGCGGCG
>CALDGV010000208.1 GCA_937941745.1 uncultured Prosthecobacter sp.
CCGGCTCAGAAATCCCCCCGCCGGGCTTGACGCTGCCCCTGCGAGCGTATGCTCGACCCCCACTCGCTCCCCCGCCGATGTCCGATCTCACCGCCCAGACCCAGAAAGCCGATGTCCTCCTCGAAGCCCTCCCCTACATGCAGGGCTTCCGCGGCTGCACCTTCCTCATCAAAGTCGGCGGCAGCGCCATGGAGGACCCCGTCGTGGTGGACCAGTTCCTTCGCGATGTCGTCTTCCTCGAAGCCGTCGGCATCAACCCCGTCATCGTCCACGGCGGCGGCAAGGCCATCTCCAAGGCCATGCAGGAGAGCGGCCTCGAGGCCCGCTTCATCAACGGCATGCGCGTCACCGACGAAGAGACCATCAAGATCGTCGAGCAGACCCTCGCCCGCGTCATCAACCCCGAGATCGTCAGCAAGATCAACACCTTCGGCGGCAAGGCCGTCGGCATCCCCGGCACCGAAGTCTTCCAGGGCCAGCAGATGAAGGCCGAGCTCGGCTGGGTCGGCGAGGTCACCGACTGCCGCCTCGGCCTCATCCAGGCCGCCGTCGCCGGCGAGTTCGTCCCCGTCGTCTCCCCCGTCGCCCGCGACCTCGCCACCGGCAAGACCCTCAACGTCAACGCCGACCTCGCCGCCTGCGCCCTCGCCACCCGGCTGCAGGCCACCAAGCTCATCTTCCTCAGCGACGTGCGCGGCGTCATGCGCGACCCGAAGGACGACAGCACCCTCATTCCCAGCCTGGATGAAAAAAGCATCGCCCAGCTCAAGGCCGAAGGCATCATCTCCGGCGGCATGATCCCCAAGGTGGACAGCTCCCTGGAATCCCTGCGCGGCGGCGTCGGCAAAGTCCACCTCATCGACGGCCGCATCCCCCACGCCCTCATCCTGGAAATCTTCACCGACCGCGGCATCGGCACCGAGATCCATCTTTGATGGTTCAGGCTGGGCGGGGTGCCAACTCCTGGCTCATTTAAATGGAGGAGTCCCCATCCGCATACTTCACATCGCCTTCCCGCAGAAAAACGGCACTGTGGAAATGGGCTGCGGCAGCACGTGATTCGTCGGAACTGCCATCAGCAGTCTCGGGAAAGATGCAATCTTTGGAGATGAAGGCGGCATGCTCGCTCTCTGGCAGGGGAAGGCCGGGAGGTGTGATAGCCTCACCGGCTTTTTCACGGGCGGCGCAGGCATGGTTTAGCTCTAGCAGAAACTCCAGCACACTGTCTGATTTGGTCATGCCGTAAGCGGCACGCACGGCGGCGTCCAGCTTGTCCTGGGCGTCACGCAGCGGATTTGCGCCAGGCACTTCAAGCGTGCGGTAGAGGTCACGCAGCGAATAGTTCATCTTCCGCATGATTTCATGTCGGAGGTCACGCAAAGCCAGTGCGGCGGCTGCGACTGCCCCTATCTGCTTCTTGGTGGGGCTTTGAGGCCAGGGGAATGTGTTGAACACAGTGTCACCCGTGTAGCGATAGTCGCCTTTTAATGTGGAACAGCGGGCTTTGAACCATTCAAAGTGAAGCCCGGATTGCAGGATGCCGTAGCTGTAGTCATCCGCGAAGGGAAAGACGGTCAGAGCGTTGTCTGGGTTGATGCTGCTGCTGATAAACTCAAAAATCGGACGCTTCGTCACCCGTGAGCAGGCGACATAGCGAGGGACGCTGCGCACGGCGTTGATGGTTCCGGGTTGGTAATCCCGAAACTGCCACCAGCGCTCCGCCACGCGAGTCCAGCGTGTGGTGGTTTTGCCGGTCTTCGCCTTTTCCTCTTCCGCATGAGCCAGCACATCAGGCATGACGTGGGCTTTCACATGCTCGAAAGCCCGCTCAAAGGAACGGGCATAGAAAATGTCGTTCTGTCCAAAGTCGATGATCCAGCGTGAAGGACCACCCAGTTCCACGAGGTCACGACCAATCATGTAGGGCCGCAAACATTGGGACAGCTTCGGTTCCTTTAGAATCCATTCTGCCGCCTCCGCAGGGGTGATCATGAAGCCTTCATGGAAGGGGTATTGGCCCACAAAAACCTTCTTGGGCTTCTCGTTCGCCGCGAGGTCGATGGCACTGCTGGCATCGATGCCGGTTGCCAGCGAAGGCAGGATCTCCTCCACCTCCTCCAGCTTCCAAGGATCATCCTCTTTGTCTCCAAGCTGGGTTTGCAGCAGCTTTTTACCGGCTTGCTGGCCCTTGACCCAGTTTACGATGCTTACATGCACGGCTGCATCGCCGGACCACACCTGGGTAGAGACTGCTTCGGTGATCGTGCCACCGTGGCCCACGATGTAGTCGAGGCTGGCCTCCCGGCCCTCGTTTTGGCGGATCGTATTCGTGCCCACAAGCCCGGCGCGCCCACCTTCATCCAGCGCGTCATGGGCGATGCGAAACCAGTGCGTGCAGAAGTCTGCCATCTTCGGCACGCCGGGAAAGCGTGCATAAAGCCTGTTCACATAGTCGTAGCCGTGTTCGTTGGCGATGTATCGCGAGCCGAGGTAAGGCGGGTTTCCGATGATGGCATCGGCCTTCGGCCAATCGGTGAAAAGGGCGTCGGCGCAGAGAATGTTTCGATCCAAGTTGTCCAGCGGCAGAGGTTTCTCCAATACCAGCAGGCCATCTGTATCCTCCAGTTTGGCTGATTCGCGCACCTCTTGCTCTTTTGCCAGCATCAGCGTCACCTTGGCCAACTCCACGGCAAAGGGCATTACATCCAGGCCATAAAACTGGTGGATGGAGACAGCGGTCTCGAGCGGTTCACCTTTGCTGATCTCAGACAGGCGCAGCAGGATTTCGCGCTCCAGACGCTTCAGCTCACGGAATGCCACATAAAGGAAGTTACCCGAACCGCACGCGGGATCGAGCACGCGGTAGAGGCGCAGGTCACGCAGCACTTCTTTGAGCTGGCCGACCTTGTTCCATGCCTTGGTCATCCGCTCACGCCAGGGCCGGACAATGGTGGGGCCGACGACTTTTTGAATGTCGAACTCACTGGTGAAATGCGCACCGAAAGCATGGCGCTCATCGCGCCCACTTTCGCTTCCGTCGTCCATGCTGGCCTGAAACAGGGTGCCAAAGATTTCCGGCTTCACCAGGCTCCAGTCAAACTCAGAGGCCTGCGCCAAAATGCGAGCCTCGTGCGGCGTCAGGTCCAGGGCATCGATTTCCGCGAAAAGGCCTCCGTTGAAGTAGGGCACACCCTGATAGCGTCCGCCTGGGGCGGGCTTCTCGCTGTTCATCTGCCGGAACAAGCCTCCGATCAGGTCAAAAGTGCTTGTCTTCTGTTCACAGCATTCCTGGATCAGCCGGCTGAGGATGAAATCGGGCAGCAGCCCCATGTCCTCAGACACCAGCCCGACTAGCAACTGCAGCACAAAGCGCTGGGCACGCGCGCGGTCTTCACCTCGCTTGAGCAGGGCGCGGAATAGTTCCGCCAGCTTCGCCGCAGCCTTGCGCGTGACTTCCCAGCGGTTG
>CALDGV010000209.1 GCA_937941745.1 uncultured Prosthecobacter sp.
CAGGTCGAAAAAGCCGAAGAAGCCACCTGAAGAGCCTCATCCTGACCTCCTCCTCCCGTTTTTCCATACACAACCTCCAGTAAACACCGCCCATGGCCAAAGAAATCGTCAAACAAATCAAGCTCCAGATCAAGGCTGGTGCTGCCAACCCCGCTCCGCCCATCGGCCCCGCCCTCGGTCAGGCTGGTGTGAACATCATGGCTTTCTGCAAGGAGTTCAACGCCGCCACCCAGAAGCTTGGCGGAGACGTGCTCCCGACCGTCATCACCGTTTACAAGGACAAGTCCTTCACCTTCATCACCAAGCAGCCGCCGGCATCCAACCTCCTCAAAAAGGTGGCCAACATCGCCTCCGGCTCCGGTGAAGCCAACAAGAAGAAGGTTGCCAAGATCAGCAAAGCCCAGCTCCTTGAAGCTACCAAGCTCAAGCTCGCCGACCTGAACACCACCGACCTCGAGCGTGCCTCCCGCATCATGGCTGGCACCGCCCGTCAGATGGGCATCGAGATCATCGACTAAACCCCGCGCAGGAGAACGGTCTCCGTTCGCCACCACTGCACACCACCATGCAAACAAGAAGCAAACGCTACAAGAAGGCCGCCGAAATGATTCCGGCCGGCAAGTCATTCACCCTGGACGAAGCTGCGGAACTCATCCGCAAGCTCCCAGGCACCAAGTTCAACCAGACTGTCACCCTCTCCTTCCATATGGGAGTTGACCCGAAGAAGGGTGATCAGATGATCCGTGGCACCTGCCCCCTGCCGAACGGCTCGGGCAAGACCGTCCGTGTCGCCGTTTTCGCCGTGGGTGCCGCTGCTGAAGCCGCCAAGGCCGCCGGTGCCGACCTCGTTGGCTACGAAGACCTCATCGCCAAGGTGAAGGAAGGCAACATGGATTTCGATGTCGCCATCGCCACTCCGGCCGCCATGAATGAAGTTCGTAAGCTCGGTAAGCAGCTCGGACCTCGTGGCCTCATGCCCAACCCCAGGACCGGCACTGTGACGGATGACACCGCCACCGCCGTCAAGGACGTGAAGGCTGGCCGTGTGGACTTCAAGCTCGACAAGAACGGCAACATCGCCACCACCATCGGCAAGGTGCAGTTTGAGAGCAAGGCACTCGTCGAAAACGGCATGGCCCTGATTGAATCCATCGTCCGTGCGAAGCCCGCTTCCGCACGCGGCAAGTATGTCCACAGCATCACCCTTGCCTCGACGATGTCGCCGGCACTGCGCATCGATGTCTCCAAGTACATCAAACTTTAATCCCGGAGCCCTCCCAGAGTCATGAAAGCTGAAAAAACACTGCTGATCGAAGATGTCCTGCGCCGCGTGAACGCCTCGCCGTTCCTGCTCGTCGTCGATTACACCGGCCTGAAGGTCGATAAATTCGCCGAGCTGCGCAAGCGCCTCAGCACCGTTGGAGCCGAGATCCACGTCTTCAAAAACAACCTCGTCCGGAAGGCCGCCGAGAAGGCTGGCTATCCTGGTGACCTTGGAACGCACCTGACCGGGCAGAGCGCCTTTGTCACTGGCGTGAAGGAAATCTTCGCTGCTGCGAAGATCATGAAAAACTTCGCTGCCGAGTTCGAGAAGCCGGTGATGAAAGCGGGCGTGCTTGACGGCAAGCTGCTCGATGTCGCCACCATCAAGGCCCTGGCTGACCTTCCTTCCCGCGAAGTCCTTTACTCCCAGCTGCTCGGAGTCCTTCAGGCTCCCGGTTCTGCTCTCGCCCGCGCCCTCAAGGCCAAGGCGGAAAAGGATGGCGCTCCTGCCGCCGAAGCTGCTTAATCCCTGTCTCCCACACCCCTTTGACCAGATGGCTGCGCCCGGCGCAGCCTGAAAACACCAACACCTAATGGTTCCTCGCCGGAGCAGAAGCTTTTGCTCTTAAACCATCCGATGCTTCGGAAAGCGGCGATACCGCACACTAACATGGCTGACCTGAACAAAATCGTTGAAGAACTGAGCGGCTTGACCGTTCTCGAAGTCTCTGAACTCGTCAAAACTCTCGAAGAGAAGTGGGGCGTGAGCGCCGCTGCTCCTGTCGCCGCCGCCGCCGCTGGTGGTGCCGCCGCCGCTCCTGCCGCGGAAGAGAAGACCGAATTCGACGTGATCCTCATTGATGGTGGCGCGAACAAGATCGCCGTCATTAAGGAAGTCCGTAACGTCGTCGCCGGCCTCGGCCTCGCCGAAGCCAAGGCACTCGTCGAAAAAGGCGGTGCCAAGCTGAAGGAAGGCGTGAAGAAAGAAGAAGCCGAAGAGGTCAAGAAAAAGCTCGAAGCCGCCGGCGCCAAAGTGGAGATCAAGTAACTCCCCTTTTTTCAACCGGATGCCGCCCCCTCTGCTGGGGCGGCAACCGGACGAAAAAAGTCATCCAGACCGATTCCCGACAAATCCCCCAGATGCCCGTCACCTCCCCCGTTGGTCCCCTGCACCTCGAAGAAAGCTCTTCGGGTTCCAGGAAACCTGCCGGAGGCCGGTCATCGTATCGTTTTATCCAGTCCCCGTGCACTACCTCTGGCAGTGTGTCGGGCGGCGCCCTTTTCCCACTCAATTCCTCGAAGCTCGGGCTGGCGGCCTGACCTTCGAATTTTGAGTGTACCCGTGGAGCCAGCCTCCACTCCCCCTACCGCCAACGTCATCTCGTAGCCTCCCCACCTCGCTTATGTCCCAGCGCACTAACTTTGGAAAGATCCACGAAGTCGCCGAGCCGCCGAATCTGATCGAGATCCAGCTTCGGTCCTATGAGGAGTTCCTGCAAAAGAACATCCTCCCTTCCAAGCGTAAGGACGTCGGCCTGCAGGCGGTCTTCAAGGAAGTTTTCCCCATCGAGAGCTACGATCAGAAGATGACGCTCGATTTCGTCATGTATGAGATCGGCGATCCCAAGCTCACCTCCCTCGAAGCCATCCGCGAGGCGGAGACCTATTCTGCCCCCCTCTACGTCACCTTTGAGCTTCGTGAAGAGGCCGGTGCCAAGCAGGAGCGTGTTTACATGGGCGAAGTGCCCCTCATGACCGACCGCGGTACCTTCGTGATCAACGGCGCGGAACGCGTCGTCGTCTCCCAGCTTCACCGCTCCCCCGGCATTTGCTTTGAAAGCACCCAGCACCTCAACGGCCGCTGGCTCTATGGCTTCCGCATCATTCCTGACCGCGGCACCTGGCTTGAGGTCCAGTTCGACACGAACGACCTCCTTTACGTCTATCTGGACCGCCGCCGCCGGCGTCGCAAGTTCCTGGCCACCACGCTCCTGCGTGTGATCGGCTACTCCACCGATGAGGAGATTCTCAAGCTCTTCTACAACATCGAGGACCTGAAGCTGAAGGAAGGCCTCAGCGAGGAGGAGATCTCCACCAAGCTCCTCTACAAGGACATTCTGGACGGTGAACTGATCGTTGCCCGTGCCTATGAGCCTGTCACCGCAGGTGTGGTGCGCCAGCTCATCCAGCTTGGCCACAAGAGCATCAAGGTCATCACGGCCTCCCAGGACGATCTCATCGTCACCTCCCTGCGCAAAGACCCTGCCAAAGACGAGGAGGAAGCCCTCAAGGAAATCTACCGCCGCCTCCGCCCCGGCGATCCGCCGACCGTTCCGAACGCCAAGGCCCTCGTGAAGCGCCTGTTCTTCGATCCGAAGCGCTATGACCTCACGCGCGTCGGCCGTTACAAGCTGAACCAGAAGCTCACGCTCAAGACCGACACCAACGTCCGCATCCTCGATCCGAACGATGTCGTCAGCGCCATGCGCTACCTGTTCAACCTGCGCGCAGGTGAAGGCATCCTGGACGATATTGACCACCTCGGCTCACGCCGTGTTCGTGCCGTCGGCGAACTTCTTGCCAACCAGTGCCGTGTCGGCCTTGCCCGCACCGAGCGTCTGGTTAAGGAGCGCATGACCCTCTTCGACGTCAGCATGGACGTCATGACCCCTGGCAAGCTTGTCAATCCGAAGGCGCTCGCCGCCGTTGTCCGTGACTTCTTCGCCCGCAGCCAGCTGAGCCAGTTCATGGATCAGATCAACCCTCTGGCTGAGCTGACCCACAAGCGTCGTCTCTCCGCTCTTGGCCCTGGTGGTCTGAACCGTGACCGCGCCGGCTTCGAAGTCCGCGACGTGCACCCCTCGCACTACGGACGCATCTGCCCGATTGAGACCCCGGAAGGTCCGAACATCGGTCTGATCAACTCCCTGGGCTCCTATGCCCGCATCAATGAGTTCGGTTTCATCGAAACCCCCTACCGTCCGGTGAAGGACGGCGTGGTTTCCGACAAGATCGAATACCTCACGGCTGACCAGGAGGAGAACCATCACATCGCCCAGGCGAACAACGTCATCGGTGAAGATGGCCGCTTCGTCGGCAACAAGGTGACCGTCCGTTACCGTGGCGACTTCCTCGAAGTCGAGCCCACCAAGCCGACGCTCATGGACGTGTCGCCGAAGCAGATCGTTTCGATCGCGGCGAACCTCATTCCTTTCCTCGAGCACGATGACGCCAACCGCGCCCTCATGGGTTCGAACATGCAGCGCCAGGGCGTGCCGCTTCTCGAAGCCGAGGCGCCCCTCGTCGGCACCGGCATGGAAGGCAAGGCCGCCCGCGACTCCCGTGCGGTCATCGTCGCCGATGCCAACGGCACCGTCGCCGCCGCCACCGCCGATGTGATCATCGTCACCAAGGACGGCAGCCTGCCTGTCAACGACAAGGACTTCCTGGCCAATCCCACCAAGTCGGTCAAGACCGACCCGGATGCCGGCACCTACGTTTACATGCTGCGCAAGTTCGGCCGTTCCAACGCCGGCACCTGCATCAATCAGCGTCCGCTCGTCAAGCGCGGCCAGAAGATCAAGAAGGGCGATGTCATCGCCGATGGTCCGTGCACCGACCAGGGCGAGCTTGCCATCGGCAAGAACATGCTCGTCGCGTTCATGCCCTGGAACGGTTACAACTTCGAGGACGCCATCGTCATCAGCCGCCGCGTCTCCCGCGAGGACATCTACACCTCCATCCACATTGAGGACTTTGAAGTCCAGGCTCGCGACACCAAGCTCGGACCTGAGGAGATCACCCGTGACATTCCGAACGTCGGTGATGAGGCCCTCAAGAACCTCGATCAGGACGGCGTCGTCCGCGTGGGTGCTGAAGTGAAGCCTGGCGACATCCTTGTCGGCAAGATCACTCCGAAATCCGAAACGGAACTGGCTCCTGAAGAGCGCCTCCTGCGCGCCATCTTCGGTGAGAAGGCCGCTGATGTGAAGGACACCTCCCTCCGCGTTCCCTCGGGCTGCGCCGGCATCGTCATGGATGTCCGCATCGCCTCCCGTGGCAATCAGAACAAGGGTGAGGAGAAGGAGAAGCTCTCCCCCGCCGAGGCCAAGAAGCAGATCAAGCAGATCGAAGAGGACTACCGCAACAAGAAGGAGGACCTCACCGAGCAGCTCACCGAGAAGCTCAGTGACATCCTCCTCAACGAGAAGATCCCGCTCGATGTGGTCAACGGCCAGACCGGTG
>CALDGV010000210.1 GCA_937941745.1 uncultured Prosthecobacter sp.
CTGCGGAAGCACGGTCGAGCTGATGAGCCTTTTCACCGACGACGAAGGCGACATTGGGGCCGGCCAGAAGGGAGGAAGAGACAAGCAGGGAGCAGAGGAAGGCTTTCATCGTGAAGGCAGGCACCGGATGCAGGATGGTGATGGGTCAAGGTGCGGGAGCCCTGGAGGCCACGCAAAAGAGATTTTCGCGCGTGCGAACAAACAGCCGCCCATCTGCAATCGCAGGGGTGGCGATGATTTCCTCGCCCAGGTCGTTCTTGCCCAGCACCTTCAGCTCAGGACCATCTTCCAGCACGACAACAAAGCCGTTTTTGCCGGCGATGTACACACGGCCATCGGCGGCGATGGGCGAGGCAAAGTAATCGCCAAAATTGCCCAGGCGGCTGCGCTCCCAAAGCATCCGGCCATCCTTGGCATCGTAGCAGCTCGACATGCCACCGCTCTTCACCACATAGAGACGACCGTTGTAGAGCAGTGGTGAAGACAGGTTGGAAGGCGACTTCGGATCAATGTTCCAGAGCAGGTGGGTCTTCGTCACATCGCCACTGCCGCCGCCGCGGATGGCCTGGATGATGTTGCCGCCTGCGGCCATGTTGTCCGGGCTTTGAAAGGCGGTGTCGATCTCCTCAGGACCGATGACCTTGTCCTTGTTTTTATCCGAGGCATCAAAGCGCTCGTGAAACTCCTTGGGCGTCTCCTCGCGGGCCAGGATGCCATCCTGATTGGTGTCCAGCCACTCCAGAAGCGCATGCTTCAGGGTCCGTGTGGCATCCCCGTAGCTCTGCACGGCGATGTAGATGATGCCATCCTTGACCACCGGCGAGGTCATGATCGTTCGCAGCAAGGTGTTGCAGGTCCATAGTTCCTTGCCTGTAGCCGGATCATAGCCCTTCAGCTTGCCGCTTCCAGCGACGACAAGGTCCGTCCTGCCATCCGCCTCGCACAAAACAGGCAGGGCATAGCCGGCGAGCATGTCCTTGCGCAGCGTCTTCCACACCTCCTTGCCCGACTGGGCGTCCACAGCCACCAGGAAGGGGGCCAGGTCATCATCCTGGCAGAAGAAGACTTTGCCATCATGAACGATGGGAGAGGCAGCGGCGCCCCAGTCCATCAAATAGGCAGGCTTGGGCATGCTGTAGCGCCAAACCTCCCGGCCGCTCTCAAAGTCAAAGGCCAGCAGCCCCAGCGTGCTGAAATGTACAAAGACGTGCCGTCCATCGCTGGCGGGCGTGGAAGAGGCGTGACTGTTCGGAGGCGTGATGCGCGGCAGCTTGCCGGTCTCAAACTCCGTGCGCCAGAGCTGCTTGCCAGAAGCCGCCTCAAAGGCATAGAGCGCCACTTTTTGTTCGCCGGCCACCGCAGTGACAAACACACGGCCGTTCTTGATGATCGGGGCCCCAACTCCATCCCCGAGCTTTGCCTTCCAGGCCACGTTGGAGTCTGCGGAAAACGATTCCGGCAGGCCCTTTGAGATCGAAACCCCGCAGCCATTGGCACCACGAAACTGAGCCCAGTCCTCGGCATAGATGGAACAAGTCAGGAAAAGGAGGGCAAAAGCTGGTTTCATGCGCCCTGCCATTACGGGGAGAATGGGCTGCCCGTATCATGATGACACCGCTTTACGTGAAAGCATGAGCCATGCCCTATTCCCGCAGTGCCACAGCAGGATCCACCTTGGCCGCAAACCAGGCCGGAATCAGCGAGGCCAGCACGCAGAGCACCACCGACAGCACACAGATGGAACCCAGGTCTGCCAGTTCGACCCGGGCCGGGATCTCGCTGAGGAAGTAAATGTCCTGGGGAAAGAAGTCTCGGCCGGTGCTCTCGGCGATCCAGCGGCGCAGGTCGTTGCGGAAATGCAGCACGGTGAAGCCGGCCGCCAGCCCGCTGAGCACGCCAATGCCTGCCACAATGCCCGCCTGCACCAGGAAGATGCTGATGATCTGGCCCGCGCGGGATCCCAGCGCCGTCAGGATGCCGATCTCCTTCCGTTTTTGCACCGTCACGGTGATGGTCGTGTTCATGACGCAGAACGCAGCCACCAGGATGATGAAGAGCAGCAGGAAATAGAGCAGTGACTTCTGGTTTTCCACGTTCTGCAGCATGTAACCGCCGTCATCAATCCAGGTGCGGGGCCGCCAATCCACCGGCCAATTCGTGTCATCCAGCCAGCCATAGGCGATGCGGTCGGCATTTTCAGGATCCGCCACCTCCACCTGGATGCCGCTCACCTCTCCGCCGTAGTTGAAAAGCTCCTGAGCGATGAAAAGCGGTGTGTAGCAGCGCTCCCCAGCCGTGTCTGCACGCAGAACCGCCGTGACCACCAGTTCCTTCGGCACCACCACAATCTCATCCCGCACCGCCCGGGCCTTCGCAGGATCCGCCGCCTCTTCAGCGGCACGCAGGTCACGAATCATCTGGCGGATCGTGTCGCTCGCCAGAACAGAAAGCGTGTCACCCACCTTCACCTGCAGCTTCTTCGCCAGACGGTCCGTGATGATGATGTCATCCCCCTTCAGGCGCATCTCACCAGCCAGCTTGTGCCGGGCCAGCCGGGCCAGCAGCGCATTGTCAGCACCTTCCTTCAGCCCGAGCAGGGCTGCGCCCTCCGGATCACTGCTGCCAAAACGGATCACACTTGTGCCCTCCACGATCGGCGTGGCGGAAAGCACCCCAGGCTGCTTCAGCACCCGCTGCTGCATCTCACGCCAGCCCATCCGCTTGATCTCCGCACCCGCCGGGAGCTCTGCAGGCGCAGGGTCCTGCATGAGCACGATGTGCGGCGTGAAGCCGAGGAGAAGCTTCTTGTACTCGATCTGCCAGCCATTGAAGACCGATATCACGACCACCAGCACCCCGACACCCAGCATCACCCCCAGAATGGAGATCAGCGTGATGATGGAGACAAAGGAACGCTTTGGCCGCAGGTAACGGAGGGCAAGAAAGATCGGCGCACGGGACATGGCAGGCAATCGCAAAAAAGAAGGCCTTAACGCATCACCTGACCACCGTCGATGTTGATCGTCTGGCCTGTGATGTTGCGAGCATGGTCCGAGGCCAGGTAGCAGGCCATCGCGGCGTACTCCTCCGGCATCTGCCAGCGGCCGAGGTGGGACACCTTGCGGATCTTCTCCTGCGCCCATGCATCGAAGGTCTGGCGCTGCCCCTCCGGCAGCCGCGCCTGTCCTGCCGCCCAGATCGACTGGTTCAAATCCGTCTTCACCATGCCCGGTGCCAGCGCATTCACGCGGATGTTGTAGGGAGCCAGGTCCTTTGCCGCACATTGCGTGAAATTGATCAATGCAGCCTTCGAGGCGCTGTAAGGCGGGTCTGTCTGCGATCCCGTCTGTCCTGCCACGGAGACCAGGAAAAGCATGGAGCCCGCACCGCGCTTCATCAGGTGCGGCGCAAACGCGTGGGCCACATTCACCGCCCCGATCAGGTTCACCTCCAGCACCCGGGCCCAGTCCGAAGGGTGCAGGTTCCAGAAAGGAAACCCAAACTTGCCCGAGCCCACCCCCACGCAGAAGACCACATGGTCCACCTGGGGCATGCCGCCAGCAAAGGTCTCCAAGGCCCCCAGGTTTGTCACATCTCCCTCCGTGATAAAAGACGCATTCACCGTTCGGTCAAAACCCGCCACCTGACAGCCCTCCGCCACAAAACCCTCTGCGATGGCCCGGCCGATGCCGCCCGCGCAGCCGATCACAGCCACATGCTGGTCCTGGAGATGGAGATTCATGGCCTGTCCCTATCGGCAAAGCCCGTGTTCCTCAAGCTCTGAGGCTGGGAAACGCGGGACACAGACCTGCGAATGACCACCGGAACAATGGCGCCGATGCCTTATCAAAGGGGGCAGATGAGCAGATTCAGGACATCTGCTGGCAGCACTTCCCCCAGCCAAAAAGCGGGCTTGTCGCAGGACATTTAAAGAATGTCTTGATTCCGAATCAGGAATTTTGGCAGCCTGATGGCCTTGCCATGAAAAAGTCTGCCATCGCTCTTTTCGGCTTCGGCCTGCAGCTGGCTGCTGCTGGTGAACTGCGATGCAATGCCCAAACTCTGGACCGTGGAAAACTTGGCATGGCCCCGCAGGGCTTAGTCTCCGTGGCTGAGGCACGAGCGCAGCTTGCACGCAGCGAACTGACCCTGGCGACGGTGCGTGGACAGGTGACTTTCAGCCACTCGAAGCTGGGCATGGCCTTTGTGCAGGATGCGACCGGAGGAATCGCCTTTGATCCACGTCTTTCAGACCAGCCTGCACCAGCTCCAGGCGACTGGGTGGAGGTCACAGGCACGCTGACCTATCGCCAGGGCATGGTGATGATGTTTCGGGATGCACAGAAATCCGGCCCGCCAAAGGTCACTCCAGTGCCACGTGAGGGCGTGGGGCCTGAAGCCATGCCCTTTGAGCTGGAACAGGCCACGCAGATGCGGATTGACGGCCTGCTGACCTCCATCTCAGGCATTGTGCGAAGGTGCAGCGTGCCCAAGGAGGCGGACGCCCCCATGCATGTGGAGATCAGCACGCCGACGGGCCACGCCATCGCCCGGCTGCCGTGGCGTGAACCTCCCGCAGAGCTGGAACGCTGGCTGAATGCGCCGGTGACGATGGAGGCGGTGCTGGTCTGCCAGGCGGAGCCGCCCCTGCTGGCGAGTGACGCAGATGCCCTGCTGCTGGTGCCGGCAAAGTCCTCCTGGCGGGTGCAGAAGGAGCTGATCGGCCCTGTGTTTGCGAGACCACCCGTGCGGCTTTCACCAGAGATGCTGGTGACCTCCCGCAATGCTGAAAGCAACCGCCTGCATGTGCAGGGTGTGGTGACTGCCGTGAAGCACCGCCAGTGGCTGACTCTGCGCACGCATGAGGGCCAGCCCGTGCAGGTGATGACACGACAGATGAACGCCTTTGAGCCTGGCGACCTGCTCTCCGTAGCCTGCTGGGCGCAGATCAAAGGGGGACAGATTACGCTGCTGGACGGCATCTGCCGACGACTGAACAAGGGTGGCGAAGCCCCCGAGCCACAGGAACTAGGGGAGGGCCGGCTGAGAACACTGACGGCCATGAACCTCGTCCACCTCACCGGAGTGCTGAGGAATCATTCGTTGGATGAAGCGACTCCAAGGCTGACCCTGACCACGGCATCAGGCGAGCACTGCCTGCTGCAGTGGCACACGTTTCTGACGGCCAGGGAGGCCGCCACCTGGAAGCCTGGAAGCACATTGAGCGTGACCGGCATCCTCAACACGCTGGGCACCGCCAGTTCGGCGGAACTGGGAGTTCACCACGGCATCCAGCCGCGCAGCCTGGGAGATGTGAAAGTGATTCGAGGGCCGAGCTGGTGGACTCGGCAGCGCCTGGGATTAACCGCCAGTGTGATGCTGGCTCTTGCCACCCTGGGCCTGGTGACGACGTTGACCTCGCGCTGGCAGATCCGGCGGCAGAAGCGTCTAATCCGCGAGATCGAAGCCCGCGAGATCGCGCAGGAGGAGCGACGCCGCATCTCGCGTGAATTTCATGATTCCCTGCAGCAGCAGCTGGCAGGTGCAGCCTTGCATCTGGACACGCTCAAGGGAGCACTGCAGGCCGCGCCCGACCTCATTCCCTCCCTGGTGGAAGACACGGCGGCCATGATCCGCCACTGCCAGATGGAGGCCCGGAACTGCATCTGGGACCTGCGCCATGAATCGGGCCCGGAGGACCTCGCGGCATCCGTACAGTCCTGGGTGATCATGCGTGCCGCGCAGGTCGCCGACTTGGGGAAGGTCCTGAAGTTTGAAATCCGCGGCCGCGTGCCTGACTTGGATTCCGACAGCCGGTTTCAGGTGCAGCGAATCATCCAGGAGGCGGTGAACAATGCCATCGCCCATGCGGAGGCTACGCAGATCCTGGTGGTGCTGGAGGGCACGGCAGAACGGCTTTCCGTGCTTGTGGAAGACGATGGACGCGGCTTTGACCCGGAGCAGCTCTACCTCGGAAGATTCGGCCTCCGCGGCCAGAGGGAGCGCGCCCAGCGCATCGGGGCACAGCTCCATTTCACCAGCCCTCCGCAGCAGGGCACGCGCATGATCCTGTGCGTGCCCGTCAGGTCCCCCCGCCATGCTCTCTCCGTCTGACCGATCCATCCGCGTCCTTATTGTGGACGACCATTTTTTCACCCGCATCGGCCTCGCTGCCGCGCTGAACCTGGAAGCGGACATGGGTGTCGTGGCCGAAGCGGACTGCGGGCGGGAAGCCATCGCGCTCTACGACAAGCTGCGCCCCGATGTGACGGTCCTGGACGGCCAGCTGCCCGACATGCACGGCACCGAAGTGGCCCGGCAGATCCGGGGCCGCTTTGCCGATGCGCGGCTCATCGTCTTTTCCGTAGATGAGACGGAGGAGGATGTTCATCGGGCGCTGGAGGCGGGCGTTTCGGGCTATCTGCCGAAGTCTGCTCCTCGGCCCCAGTTCATAAACGGCGTGCGTGCCGTGGCGGCAGGCAGGCGGTTTTTCCCTGAGCCCATCCGTGAGAAGATTCAGCAGCGTCGGGCGCACGCCCTCTTGTCCGACCGCGAGTTCGAAGTCGTGCGCGCCATGGCACGCGGACTTCCCAACAAGCTGATCGCGGCTGAACTGGGCATCTCGCCGGAAACAGTGAAGACCTTTGCAGCCCGGATCATGGAAAAGCTGGGCGTGGAGGACCGCACGCAGGCGGTGCTGGAGGCGATGAAACGCGGCATCCTGCGCTGAAGCGCACGCCGGATTGCCAATTGGTAACCATCGTTCACCCAAACGGGGGACAAGCAGACGCTTCAAAGACATTCCGCCGCTTTGAAAAATGCGCGCGGCATGAAGAACCAACCCTTCCATCGAGCCTTCAGGCATCCTCTCGTCTCCACGCTGGTGCGGTCCGCCGCGCTTGCAGTCACCCTCACGGCTGGCGCGCTCTCAGCGGCGCCGGTGAACTATGAATCCCGCAGCATCACGACCCCGGTGCAGAACAATGGGGACCAGTGGAATGCAGTCACCTTCACCCGGACCTTTGCCACGCCGCCAGTCGTGATCATGGGTCCGGCCACGCAGGCCAACACAGAGCCGTGCGTGGCAAGGGTACGCAACGTGACGACCACGGGCTTTGAATACCAGCTTGATGAATACGAGTACACCAATGGCTACCATCCAGCGGAGACGGTGCATTTTCTGGCGCTGACGGAAGGCACGCATGTGCTGGGCACCCAGCGCTGGCAGGTCGGCCGGGTGACCGGAGTGAACCGTGCGGGCAGCAACGTCACGCTCACCGGCTTCAGTGCAGCCCCGGTCGTGCTGGCGCAGGTGGAGTCCACGGCCAATGCCTCGGGCATCACAGGCAAGGGAGTGAAGGCCATCAAGGCGCGAGTCTCCAGCGTGGGCACAACGAGCTTCAACGTGCGGCTTCAGACTCAGGAGGCCGACACCACGACCCTGACCAATGAGAATGTGGCCTACATCGCTGTCTCCACCGGACAGGGTTTCCTGGACGGCAAGGTGCTCAGCGCCGTGCGCACCACCGGGGGCGTAACGAACAGCTTTGCCACCGTCACCTTTCCCGCCTCGCGAACCAGCCCCGTGTTGATCGCACAGTCACAGTCGCTGAATGAAGCGGACACGGGCGAGCTGAAGTTCCAGACCTTGAGCGCCACCAGCGTGCAGCTCCGCTATCAGGAAGAGGCCTCCCTGGACACCGAAACCACTCATGCAGCTGAAGACCTGGGGTATGTGGTGCTTGGTGACATGAATGGCGAGGCCACGGCCAAGGTCGAGGTGGGGGACCTGAACATCACCCAGTCAAGCGCCACCACCTGGACCAAGGTGAACCTCGCAAGCACCTACACAACACCCGTCGTCGTCATGGGGCCTCTGAGCTACACCAACAGCACCGCGCTCACCGTTCGAGTTCGCAACGTGCTGGCCGCAGATGCCGCCAATGCAGGCAAGGGAAGCTTTGAATTCCAGGTGGACCGCTGGGACCACTTCAGCACCCAAAGCCACAATGTGCTGGAGCACCTGAGCTACATCGTCGTGGAATCCGGCACACATGCCGTAGGCGGCGTGGTCTGGCAGGCAGGTCGAGCCAGCGGTGTCACGCAGACGGCAGGCGCTCAGGCTCTTTCCAGCCTCTTTCCCGGTGCACCCGCGGTGTTCTCCCAGGTGGCCACCACCAACGATGCAGATGCCTGCCAGGCGCGTGTGAGCGGTGTGACCGCCACGAGCTTCAATGTCGAGTTGGATGAGTCTGAGATCGATGCGGATGCCCACGCGGCAGAAACCGTGCACTGGATCGCCATGAGCCAGGGCAGCAGCCATCTGTTCACCTCCGGCATGCGCTTCCAGGCGGGTCAGATCACCAACAGCGACAGCGCCTTCCGCAAGATCACCTTCAGCCGGATGCATGCAGACCCCTACATTTTCGCCTCCATGCAGACAAAGAACGATGCGGATCCGGCCACCCTGCGCTGGCAGTACCTGTTCGCCGACCGTGTGAACATCGTGGCCCAGGAGGACAATCATCCACTCCAGCCCGGAGAAGGCACAGTGAACAACACCCACAGCGCTGAAACCACGGCCTACCTTGTCATCCAGGGCGAGGTGGACACTGATGAAGATGGTGCCCCAGATGCCTGGGAGACCTCCGTGGGACTGAACCCCAGCAGCAGCGCCGATGGCAGCCTGGACCCCGATGGAGATGTGCTGACCAACCAGCAGGAATACCACAACCGGCTCAACTTCAGCACCTCCACCAGCCACACAGCCTTCAACGGCGGCACGGTGACGGTCGGAAACGCTGTAACGAACGCCTATGAGGTGAACGACCGCAGCGCCACCACGCTGAGCAGCACCAATGCGCGCTATCGGATCTACCGGAACGGTGCCTTTGCCCCGCTGACGGTGAACTTTACCGTGGCCGGCACTGCCAGCACGGACACCAACCGTGCTCCGGCCAGCAGCAATGACTACAGTCTCTGGACGGCGAACACAGGCGGCACCCAGCTGACCACCTCCATCACCCTTCCCTCCGAAGCCCAGAGTGTGGATGTGTACGTGCGGCCCACCGTGGTGGCCGGTTCTGCGAACGGCGACAACCTCTACGAGTATCCGGAAGGACTGCGCATCACCCTCGGCACGAATGGCAGCACCTACACACTGGGTGGCACCACCACCTCCGTGGTCATTCTGCACGACGCGCAGAACCTTCCGGCAAACGAGCGCCTCTTTGTGGGCAACTTCCTGGCCCAGGGCTCTGCAGCGACGAGTGCTTATGGTTATGCCACCATTATCCTGAACGGCCAGAACAACGCCGCCCGCATCTCCACCACCTTCAACGGCCTGACGACGCCCCAGACGGACATTGACGGCAGCCATGTCCACTACGCCAACACCGGAAGCGGCAGCAGCGTGGCCCATGGAACCATCGTCTATGGCGATCCTGACGGCCTGCCCAACGGTCAGCTCATCGAATATCCCTGGACCATCGTGGACAGCGCCGGGGTGAAGGGGCAGCAGATTATCGACGCCTTCTACCGGGTCACCACGGGAGTGAACCTGTATGTCAACGTGCACACCGCCCGCTACGCCAGCGGTGAGATTCGTGCCGACCTGACGCTTCAATCGGGGTCTCCAGCCGCACCACCCGCACCGGCCACCCCGACGCTGGAGGACCTGGCCTCGGATGAGGAAGTGCGCCGTGAATGTGCCCGCTTTCTGACGCAGGCCACCTTTGGTCCCACGGAGGCAGAGATCACCGCCCTCTACAACACCATCGCCACACCCAAGACCACGGCGGCGAACCGCATTGCGGCCTTCTCCGCCTGGATCGACACCCAGCTTGGCTCCACCCGGGATCAGACCACCCTTTACGACTACCATTACGCCGCCGACCAGCAGGAATGGGCGCTCATCGGCGCGCAGCCGCTGCTCGACAGCAACAACGTCGCCGTCGGCTACCCACCGAACAATGCAGCCGACTGGACACGCTGGAGCAGCACGGTGGGCAACCCTCCCATCCCCAGCGGTCGCAACAAGGAAAGCTATGACCCCGACAACAACAACCGCCGCCGCGCCTGGTGGATGGTGGTGAACCAAGCCCACGACCAACTGCGCCAGCGCATGGCCTACGCCCTGGAGCAGATCTTCGTGGTCTCTGACCGTGAAGGCACCGTGGGCAGCCGCGCCTATGGCCACAGCCGCTACTACGACATGCTGGCCGACTTCGCCGACGGCATCCGCCACATTCAGCCGCCAAACAGCAGTTACAGTTCGGCCAATGGCAGCGCCATCACGGTTCGCCATCTGCTGGAGGACATCTCGAAGCATCCCATCATGGGCAAATACCTCAGCCACCTGAAGAACCAGAAGGCCCAGTTTGACGTCAACGGGAACCAGATCCTCTCCCCGGATGAAAACTACGCCCGCGAGATCATGCAGCTCTTCTCCATCGGCCTTCTGGAGCTTTGGGAGGACGGCACCCTGAAGCTGCAGAGCAATGGGCAGCCCATCTCCACCTACGACAACGACGACATCAAGGAGCTTTCCAAGGTGTTCACCGGATACGGCTTTGCCTATGTGCAAAACAGCAGCGCCAACAACTACGTGCCTGCGCTGGTCCAAAACAACTTCGCCAGCGGCAGCGAAGGCGCCGAGTACTTCCACCCAGGCTACGAAAATCCGATGAAGAACTTCGTCGATTTCCATGATGAAGGCACCAAGACCTTTCTCAGCGCCAGCCTGCCAGCCTACACAGGCACACCCACGGACACAGCGGCACGAAACGCCTATGCGGAGGCTGAGCTGGACAGCACAATGGAAACGCTCTTCAACCATGAAAGCATCGCCCCCTTCCTGGCACGACGGCTCATCCAGCGGTTCACCACGAGCAATCCTGGCAGGGGCTACATCTACCGGGTCACCCAGGCCTTCAAGGACAGCAATGGGGCCGCCGCAGGCGGAGTGCGCGGCAGCCTGGCAGCCGTGACAAAGGCCATCCTGCTTGACTATGAGGCCCGCACGATGACGAACGTCAACCCGCAGACCATCAACGGCAACACCAGCGTCAACGTCAGCTACGGCAAGGTGAAGGAGCCTCTGCTGCGCTACACCCAGGTGCTGCGCGCCTTTGGCGGACGCTCCCAGCTCAACGTGGCGGACCTCAGCAGCAGCTATGGCTATGCCTCCACACAGCTCGACAATCTGGGCTCCAGCCCGAAACGCCTGCGCTATGCGAACACAAACACCGACCTGGGACAGACACCGAACAACATGCCCAGCGTGTTCAACTGGTATCTTCCCGACTACACGCCCGGAGGACGTGTGGCTGAGGCGGGCCTTGTGGCCCCCGAGCTCCAGATCCTCACCGAAAACCAGGTCGTCAGGAATGTAAACTACCACCGCACCATTGACTACTCCTCGATCGTTGACAGCGCAGCAGCCCTGCCGGCCGGCCAGGGTGTCTCCAACCTCATCGGAGACACCACCAGCGCCCTCGACAACGTCTTCATCGACCTCGCCACGCTGACCACTGACTACATCGCGGCGCGTGAAGCCGGCGGCGCGACGGAAACCAGTGCGGCAACCTATCTGGTGGACCGCCTCGACGCCCTGCTCTGCTCTGGTTCGCTGAAGGCAAAGTACGGCGCAGCCTACACCAGCAGCGCCACAGACCCGCGCAGCATCATGATCAACCAACTGGCCACGATCGCCGTGGACGCTCCGCCTGTCTCCAAGGGCAACGGCGGTGCCCGCGTGCGTGCTGCGCTCTACCTCATCACCGCATCTCCAGAGTTCATCGTGCAGAAGTAAGCCACCGCCAGGAACTGAAACCACTCAACCAAGGATCATTATGAAAACCAAAAAGCATCAGGATCACTTTGATACCCGGCGGAACTTCATCTGCCGCAGCGCCTGTGCCAGCCTCGGCGTCACCGGCATGGTCAACACGCTCGCCCACCTCAGGCTGGTACAGAGCGCCATGGCCCAGGCCGCGCCCACGGACTACAAGGCCATCGTCTGCCTCTTCCTCTATGGAGGCAACGACGCAAACAACATGCTCATTCCCACGGAGGCTGGCAGCGTGGCGCGCACGAACTATGAGAGTGCGCGTCCCGTCGGGCATCCCATCCACATCTCCACCGCCAGCGCCCTGCCTCTCACGGCACCAGCGGGAGGCTTCGGGCAGTCCGTCTCCAACGCCTTCGGCCTGCATCCGGCAATGACGAACGTGCAGGGCCTGTTCAACAGTGGCGACCTCGCCTTCGTTGCCAACGTGGGAACGCTGGTGCAGCCGATCAGCCGCAGCCAGTACATCGCCGTGCCACGCACGGTGCCCGTGCCTCCTCAGCTCTTCTCCCACAGCGACCAGCAGCTGCAATGGCAGAGCAGCCTGCCAGACCGGCCCTTCCAGACCGGCTGGGGCGGAAGGGCGGCCGACCTGCTGAACAACCTCGTCAATCCGGCCAGCGCCGTCTCGATGAACATCTCCATCGCCGGCCAGAACAGCTTCCAGGTGGGCCAGAACGTCATTCAGTATTCAGTCAGCACCACCGGTGTGGCAGGACTGAGCGGCTACAACAGCGGCAGCAACACTTATGGCAATGCCGCCAACTACTCCACGACACCGCCGACCTACAGCGCCAACGATCCCGGCAGGACGCTGAAGGCGCTCGACACCATCACCAAGCTCACCCGGATGCAGCTCGGCGAGGCGGAGAGCCACTACCAGCATCATCTGGAGGAAGGCTACAACGACGTGATGAAGCGCGCCCGAGACAATGAGGCCATCGTGGGCACCGCCCTCGGCGGCAGCACCACAGCCATCGACACGGCCTTCACAAACGCCTTTGGCGCAGGGGTGACCCTGCCAGATGTGGCAAATCAGCTCAAGATGGTGGCCCGGCTCATCCAGGGCCGCACGAGCCTTGGAAACAACCGGCAGATCTTTTTTGTCAGCATGGGCGGCTTTGACACGCATCAGAACCAGCCCACCGACCACAACAACCTGATGGGTCAGCTCGACAAGAGCCTCAAAGGCTTCAAAGACGCCATTGAGGCTGTGGATCCAGCGCTCTGGAATGACACCCTGCTCTTCACCAACTCCGATTTTGCCCGCACGCTTCAGCCGAACGGCAGCGAGACCGGATCTGGCACGGACCATGGCTGGGGCGGACACCAGATCGTCATGGGAGGCCCCGTGATTGGACAGCGCATCTACGGCACCTTCCCCGACCTCGCCCGTGCCGCCAGTCAGGATGTGGACAGCAACCGTGGACGCTGGATCCCCACACTCGCCGTGGATCAGTATGCCAGCGTCGTGGCCAAGTGGTTCATGAGTGACTCCGGCGGCTATGTCTCCGGGCTTACCAGCAGTGATGTGAGCACGATCTTCCCGAACCTGGGCAGGTTCCAGAGCGTGGGCAGCATCCCATCAAACCTCGGCTTCGTGGATTTCGCCGTCTGAACATGATGCGAGCGGCCTGTGAATGCCCTTCACAGGCCGCAGCCAACCTCTGTCTCTGATGAAAAAGGCTCTTTGCTGTTCTGCTGTGATCCTGGCTGCCCTCGCCACCTCCTGGTGGCTGGCAGGAGAAGCAGCTCCTGAAGAAACCTTCACCACCGCAGGGGAGCTGCTGATGCGCCGCAAGGGTCCGCAGGATCCCGCCTTCTGCGCTCCTCCCGCAGTGCCCAAGCCGCCGCCACCTGTGGACAGCCCTTTTGGCGTGCATCTTTTCGCTAGCACCCCTCTGGGCATCGTGCACCCGGTGCGCGGAGTCATCGAAACCGTGGATCAACTGGGGCTTCCCGAATCTCCCGCAAGCACGGAAGCCCCAAAGGATCGAAACGAAACGGCTTATGATGACGTGCAGAGCGTGCACGGGCTGCTCGAAGAATTCCGACGTGTCTTTGGCGCCATGCCCGTGGGAGAGCTCAACGATGAAATCGTAAGGCGGCTGCAGGGGGAGAATCCCCGCGGACTCGCCGTGCTGCCGAAGACCCATCCTGCCATCAATGCTCAGGGTGAATTGATGGACCGATGGGGCACACCGTATCGCTTTCATCCCGAAAGCAGCTGGGAGATGAACGTCCGCTCCGCAGGTCCTGACCGCCGGATGTGGACCGCAGACGACATTGTGAATCAAGCCGACAGCCAGGTGGTGCTGAAATAAATCACCCCACATAGGTCTGGCAGGCCAGGGAAGGTCAAATGCCTGGCCACGGCGAGGATTGAACGTCCTTGCCGGTGGGAGCGTATGGTTTCATAAGCTTCCCTTCCCCATGCGCCTGCCACCAGTCATCGGCGCGGTTTTCATGGCCGCGCTGTCGTCTTTGCCGGGCCAGACTGAGTCCTCACGTCTCGTCTGGCAGCCGGTGCAGGAGTATTTCATCCATCTCCAGCCAGGCAAACGGGCGCAGCCGGTGGAAGGAAAGCGGCGGCTGAACTCCTTCACAGCCTACACACACCTGGGGACGGACTTTGGCTTCATGGGTCCGGCGGAGCATGACATTGAATGGCAGACAGACGAGATCTGCGTGCATCTGGGTCAGGAACCGGATGCTTGGTCCGGCATGTGGCACAGCCTGGCGGGGCTGGCCCGCGAGCCGCAGAAGTCGCTGAACTTCATGGCGGCCTGGCCGGCGCTCATCACGGCGGAACACCAGCCGCGGATCGCGAGCCTGCGCCTGGATGCCCATGGAAGGGGCCGGATCAAGCTCGAGATCAAATCGGATCGGCAGGAACTGCTCTGGTCAGCGCTGCTGAACCTGGAGGATGAAACGGCCCGGCCTTATGTGTTTGCCGTATCTCCGCAGGTCTGCACCCAGGCGAAGCTGCTGTCATGGATTGCAGAGCCGGGCTCGGAGGTTTGCATCGAGGGCCTGCACCTCGGTGTCGAACTGGCTGACCGCCCCTTTGATGAACAAGTTCTGGCTGCTTCCTATGCGAAGCTGGCCCGCTGCTACGATGCGGGCTCAGGCTTTGTGAAGGACCGCGCGCATCTGGAGGATGGTGCCTTTGAATCACTGGCCTCGACCGGACTTTTTGCCCTGGCAACTGCGGTGGTCTGCCAGCCGCCGCTGAACATGGTGAGCCCGGAAAAGGCCCGCGCCACGCTGCAGCAGATCCATGCGGCGGTGAAAGGGCTGGACCGACCCCACGGGTTGCTTCCGCACTTTGTGCGCCGGGGTGCCACAGGCTACAAAATCCACCCAGGTACGGAATTCAGCACTGTTTACACGGCGATC
>CALDGV010000211.1 GCA_937941745.1 uncultured Prosthecobacter sp.
AACGGCCAGGGTTCGCCCTTCATCCGGGGTTTCACCGGGTTCCGCAACCTGGCCTTGATTGATGGCATCCGCTTCAACAACAGCATCTTCCGCGAAGGGCCGAACCAATACTGGAACACGATTGATTCCCTCGCCATCGACCACATCGAACTGGTGCCAGGTCAGGGCAGCGTGCTGTATGGCAGCGATGCCATTGGTGGCACGCTGAACCTTTTCACCAAAGGCAGCGGCTTTCAGGCCGAGCAGCCGGGCTTCTTCTTCCATGGCCTCAGCTCCTGGCGCGGCTCCACGGCGGAGGAGAGCAACGTGCTTCGTCAGGAAGTCCGCTTTGGTGAAGGTGGACGCTGGGGGCTCCACCTGGGTGCCAGCCTGAAGTCCTTCGGGGATGTGCATGCTGCGGGCATTGGCGACCAGCCGAGCACCGGCTATGACGAGTGGGCCTATGATGCCCGGCTCGATGTCGCCCTGAGTGATCAGTGGACCCTTACGGCGGTGCATCAGCAGCTTCGCCAGAACGATGTCTGGCGCACTCATGCCACAGTGCGGGGCATTTCCTGGGAGGGCACCACCATCGGAACCGACCTCAAACGCGCCTACGACCAGAACCGCACGCTCTCCTACCTCCGCCTTGCCGGGGAGGACCTCGGTTCGGGGGTGGATGCCGCCAGCCTCACGATCTCCTACCAGACCATGGATGAGGTGGAGCACCGCATCCGCCGGGTGGCGGACAACCGCCAGAACTACTCCCAGACGGAGTTGAGCACGCTCGGCATCGACCTCCAGCTGCAGAGCGAAACGCCGGTCGGCCGCCTGACCTATGGCGTGGACTACTACCGCGACTGGACGAACACGGGCAGCCAGCGCTACCGCCTGAACGGCACCTTCAACCGCCATGAAATCCAAGGTCCCGTGGGCGATGACGCCACCTACGACCTGCTCGGTGCCTACCTGCTGGATGAAATCCACCTTGGCGACCGCGTGCACCTTTTCCTGGGCGGCCGCTACACCTACGCCGCTGCGGATGTGGGCCGCTACGACAACAGCAGCACCGCCAGGCGCTATGACAGCCTGAGCGATTCCTGGCAGAACTTTTCCGCCAGCGGCCGCCTCATGATCGACCTGGATGACAAAGACCGCTTCCGTGTCTTTGCGGGTGTCTCCCAGGGCTTCCGCTCTCCCAACCTTTCCGACCTTTCCCGCCTCGACATCGCTCGCACCGGAGAACTGGAACTGCCCTCACCGGGCCTGGAGCCTGAGGAGTACATCAACTATGAAATTGGTCTGAAGGCGGATACGGAGCACTTCAGCGGCAGCCTGAGCTACTTCTACACCCACATCAATGAGATGATCATCCGCCGCGCCACCGGCCAGGTCATCGGCGGCAATCGTGTGGTGGAGAAGAAGAACGGCGGGGATGGCTACATCCATGGTGTGGAGCTTTCTGGTGACTACCGCTTCGATTCCAACTGGTCCGTTTTCGGCCATGTGACCTGGACGGAGGGTCAGCTGGACCAGTTTGTCGGCAACACCAGCACTCTCCGCGCAGAGCCTGCTTCCCGTGTGGTGCCGCTGATGTGGCGTGGCGGCGTTCGCTGGCGCAGCACCAATGAGCGCTGGTGGACGGAGCTGGTGGCCCTGGGCCAGTCCGACATGGACCGTCTGAATGTCAATGACCGCCGTGACACGGACCGCATCCCCTCGAACGGCAATCCAGGCTTTGTCTGGCTGGCGTTGCGCGGCGGCTGCCAGATCACAGAGAACCTCGGCCTGACTCTGGCCTTGGAGAACCTGCTCGATGACGAAATCCGCCATGCCGGCTCCGGTTCGAACGAAGCCGGCTTCGGCGCCGTGCTCGGCGCCACGGTGAAGTGGTGAAGCGCTGCCCCTTGCTTGGGCGTATGGTTCACAGTATCCAGCGCCAGCCATGCGTATTCTTCACCTCACCCCCGGCACGGGCAGCTTCTACTGCGGAAGCTGTCTGAGGGACCACGCCCTGATTCGAGCCCTTCGGGCCCGCGGGCACGATGCCATCATGGCGCCGCTTTATCTGCCGCTGGTGACGGATCGTGAGACAAGCAATCCCGAGCTGCCCATTCAGGTCGGCGGCGTCTCCCTCTACCTGCAGGAAAAGATGCCCTGGCTGCGCTTCGTCCCGCGTTTTCTGCTGAGCTGGCTGAATGCGCCCGGCGTGCTCCGTTTCGCCTCCCGGTTTATTGGCATGACCAGTCCGCGTGACCTGGGCCGCATGACGCTGGGAGCACTGCAGGGTGAAGAAGGCAACCAATGGCCCGAATGGCGGCGGGCGCTCGATTGGATCAAGACGGAGGTGAAGCCGGACGTCATCTCTCTCTCCAATGGCCTTTTGCTCGGTCTGTGCCCGGTCATCGAACGCGATCTGGGCATCCCGGTCGTGGTTTCGCTCCAGGGCGAGGATGCTTTCCTCGATACCCTGGTGGAGCCCTACTGTGAGCAGAGCTGGACGGCCATGCGGGCGAATGCGCGCCATGTCACTCAGTTCATCGCCGCGAGCGACTACTACGGCGGAACGATGAGCCAGCGCCTGGATGTGCCCAGGGAGAAGGTCTCCGTGATCTTCAATGGCCTGGATGTCACCTCCTTCGCTGCTGCCAAACCCGATCCCAACTGGCCCACCATCGGCTTCTTTGCCCGCATGATTCATGGCAAGGGCCTCACCACCCTGGTGGATGCCTTCATCGAACTTGCCCGGCGCGGCACCGTGCCCCGGGTAAAGCTCAAACTTGGCGGCTCCACCACGCCTGCTGACGAAAAATACCTCGCCGGACTGCGCCGCAAGCTGGCGGAAGCGGGCCTGGCGGAGCGTGTGGAGTGGCATCCCAACCTCAGTTTCAGCGACAAGATCAAATTCTTCCGCGATCTGACGGTCTTCTCCGTGCCAGCGACCTACGGTGAGGCTTTTGGGCTCTACGTCATCGAGGCCATTGCCAGTGGCGTTCCAGTGGTTCAGCCGAATCATGCGGCCTTTCCCGAGCTGATTCAGGCCACTGGCGGCGGAGTGCTGTGTGAGCCGGACGATGTGAAGGCCCTCGCCGATGCCCTTGAAGGTCTTCTGCAAGACGGACAGCTTCGGGAGAAGCTCATCACCACGGGCATGGCCCGTGTCCGCAGCGAGTTCACGGCGGTCCGCATGGCGGAAAAGTTCGAACAGGTGCTCCTGGCGGCTCGCCAGCATTGAGGCTGGGTTTCAGCCAGGGAAATAGGGGCTCTGCTTCACCACCCTGGCGGGCACGCCCGCCACCACCATGCCTGGTTCAGTGATGGAGCGGTTGACCACCGCGTTGGCACCGATGTGCGTCCAGTCGGCCACGGTCACCGCGCCGAAAATCTTCGCGCCGGGCTCGATCCGCACGTTGTCACCGATCACGGGCACCGCTTCCTCCGTCAGCCCGATGCCGATGACCACGCCGATGTTGATCCGCACATTCTGACCGATCCGGGCGTTTTGATGGATGAGGATGTCCCCCTCGTGGATGAGGGCCAGCCCTGGTCCGCAGGTGTTCAGCGGGATGTTGAAGCCCAGCAGCAGCCGGGCCCGCTTCATTTGCAATTTGGCCCACATCCTCCGCAGCCAGCACAGAGGGCCGCTGCAGCAGTTGGTCAGGTATTCCAGCCGGCGCAGCAGCCGCTGGAACCACCAGATGGGATCCTGGAGCAGGAACAGCGGCGCCGACCCTTCACGCCCGAGTGCGAGGCGGTCGGCCTCCAGGTAGGCGAGGTAGTCGGCGTGGGATCGAATCATGAATGCAAGGTACGATCATAGCCTGTCTGAAAACCGTCAAGGCAGGTATGCATCCGAGATGGTAGCGGCTGCCACGACAGGGGTTGAGGTGTTGGGCGATCTTTTGCCACCCAGACAGATCGAGACGGACGTTTACCTTGCTTTCAGCCTCCCTCTCTGGTGCAATCAAGGCCCCCAATGCGTTCGTCATGAAGCTTTTCCGCCTGCTGCCAGCCTTTCTGCTGTTCACCCTCAGCAGCTGGGCGGCTTTTCCGACGCTTTTCCTGAAGAACGTCTGTGACGATCAGCTGCATGCCCCGACCAACATCTGCCATGCCGGCGATGGCAGCGGACGGCTTTTCATCTGTGACCAGCCCGGCAAGATCTACATCTTCAAGGACGGCATGCTCCTCCCGACGCCTTTTCTGGACCTGGGCAGCACGGGTACCAACGACGTGTTCTTCTGGGCCTCTCCCAGTGCCCCGACCAACTATTCCGAACGAGGTCTGCTCGGGATGTGCTTTCATCCCGGCTACGAGGATCCTTTGTCCCCTGGCTACCGCTGCTTTTATGTGAACTACACGGCGGTGAGCACGCATCCCACCCTGAATCCTGTGGGGGCCGGCGGCACGACCAACTGCGTCACGGTCATTGCTGAATTCAAGGTTTCTGCGACCCATCCCAACCTGGCCGATGCAGGCTCGAAGAGAATCGTGCTGACCTACGCCCAGCCTCAGAGCAATCACAACGGCGGGCAGATTGAGTTTGGGCCGGATGGCTATCTCTACATCGCCTCAGGAGATGGCGGCGGCAGCCATGACAACCAGCTCGGCCACACGGAAGGCACCTCGAGCCGCCCGGCGTCGCCAGATGAGCGCCTCACCGGCAGCCTGGGAAATGCGCAGGACCGGCGCAGCCTGCTGGGCAAGATCCTGCGCATCGATCCTCTGGGCACCAACGGTCCTGGCGGCACCTATGGGATTCCGGCGACCAACCCTTTTGTCGGCCAGACCCAGGACCTGCCCGGAACGGATCTCGATGGTCCCATGCGCGGAGAAATCTACGCCTATGGCTTGAGGAATCCGTGGCGCTTCAGTTTTGACACCAGCTTTGGCGGCGCGGCCCGGCTGATCTGCGCGGATGTAGGCCAGCTCGATGTCGAGGAGATCGATTTCATCACCAGCGGTGGGAACTATGGCTGGCGCATGAAGGAAGGATCGGCGGAATTTGATGCCATCACCGCCTACGGCAGCACGCCTCCGGCGGTCGTTGCCCCTGTGGCGGAGTATGCCCACCCCAATCCCGTCAGCGGCCCCTTGGCGGGGCATGGCACCCTCACGGGAACACCGCCGCAGCCGGTTCTGCCGCGTCTCGGCGCCTCGATCACAGGTGGTTACGTCTATCGAGGCAGCGCCATCCCGGCTCTTCAGGGCAAGTATGTGTTCGCAGACTATGCCGTGAACGGCATCAGCGGCGGTGGTGGCATCCTTCTCGGTCTGGAGGAAACATCGCCGGGCGTCTTCAGCCTCAGCCCTGGGGCATTGACCGTCCATAATCCCCTGCCTGCCTCCGCCCGCATCTACTGCTTTGGCCTGGATGAAGGAGGGGAGCTGTATTTCGCCGCCAAGACCACTGCCGGAGTCGAGGCTTTGGACGGCGGCAAGCCTGCCGGAACCCTTTACAAAATCCAGGCTCTCTCCTCCGTCACGCCCCCGGCGCTGACGGCCAGCCGTGACAACACGATGTATGAAGAGGGCAAAAGCAACGGCAAGGGAGCCCACCTCTACGCAGGCCGGATTGGCGACCTGGAGCCGTCCATCCAATACATGAAGCGGCGGGCCTTGCTGCGGTTCGACCTGTCCTCCGTTCCTGCGGGTTCGGTGGTGACGAGTGCCTCGGTGACGCTCACGACCACCAAGGCCATCACGGAGGACATCGACATGTCCCTCCACAAGGTCACCTCGGACTGGGGAGAAGGGAATTCCAACGCGGGTGAGCCGGGAGGCAAAGGCGCCACGCCTCAGGCAAATGATGCCACCTGGAGCCGCCGCTTCCACAACACTGTTTCATGGAGCACGCCGGGAGGTGATTTTGTCAGCTCCCCTTCCGCGACCGCCATGGTGGACAACTTTCTCTCGGTGCCGAAGACCACCTGGGGTGGCCCAGGCATTCTGGCGGATGTCCAGTCATGGATCAACACTCCTGCGGGCAACTTCGGCTGGGTCCTCATTGGCAAGGAAGACCTCGCCTACACGGCTTTTCGTTTTGCCAGCCGTGAAAACACTGTGGCCAACGACCGTCCCAAGTTGAACCTCACCTACACGGTCATTCCCCAGCCCGCTCCCTATGAGACCTGGTTTGCCACAAACTTTCCTGCGGCACCCCCGGGCACCTACCTGGACCCTCAGGGCGACACCGATGGCGACGGCATCAAGAACCAGATCGAATATGCCTACGGCTTCAGCCCTTCGGTGCGCAACGCGGAGTCATCCACCCAGTTCACCACTTCGGTCACGCCCGGGCTGGATGGCAGCGCTGATTTTACGGTGACCTTCCGCCGTGATGCTGCGGCGACGGACCTGACCTAC
>CALDGV010000212.1 GCA_937941745.1 uncultured Prosthecobacter sp.
AGAAGAGGGATGACAAACGGGCGCATGGTGATGGATGGTGCACTACGAGGCGGGCACAAGCGTCTTTCGGACAGGAAAATCTTGTTCGCTGTCGGGCTGATGCGTAGCATCTTCCTGCTGCCCCCCTTGAAGCTGTTTTTTGTCATCCTCTGCCTTTCCCTGCTCGTCAGCCGCCCGTCCACCGGGCAGCAGGACACCAGCAGCACGAACGATGCCGTGGAACTGGCACGACTGCGATTTCAACGAGGCCTCATCGAAGCCAGCCTCGCACCACTGAAAAAGCATGTCCTGGAGCTAGCCACCCTGGAAAAAGAGCGTGCAGAGTCTCGTGACTATCCTGGAGCGATCGCCGCCCGGCAGGAGCGGCGCAAGGTGGAGGATGAACTGGAGCGGCTGGACAAGGAACTTCTGCTGCTGCAGACGAGGGAACAATCCCTGAAGGCAGCCGCACTTCCCGACCGCCTGCCGCTGGCACTCGATCAGGCCGAACTCAACCACGTGCGGCGTGAGGGCGGCACGCTCACCGGCTGGAGCCAGCCAGGAGCTTCGGCGACCTGGAAGCTTCCAGCCTTGCCCTCAGGAGGGTATGAAGTGGTCATCCGCTACCGCTGCGGTCCTCTGGACGGCGGCCTCCTGGAAGTCAGGGAATCCAAATTTCGGCTGAGCAGCCAGATTGACTCGGCCGCTCAAGGCCCCCAGGAAAAAAACTTGGGCACCCTGAAGATCACGGATGGCTCAGGCACGCTGACCCTGGCCGCCACGACGCTGGTGAAGGACAACCTGATGTCCCTGATGGGTCTCTGGCTGCTGCCTGCCTCGAAGTAGAGCTGTGAAGATCGCCCTGGCGTTCAGTCCACCCGCCAGACCCGCCTTGGAGCACAGGCCCAGCAGCCCAGGCGTTCATGGGGAGATTCATACAGCCCACCCGCTGCCCACGGCGAAAATGCCGGCAGAATCCACCGCTCCACTCCAGAAGGCAGGCGCTCCTGGATCAACACTGGCAGCTTCAACTTCAAACCCGCCCCATCTGTGAAGCGGTAAGCCGGATGCACATGCCCAGTGACCAGAGCCCCCTCACTAGACTCCGAAAGGGGGAGGTGACCGTGCTCAAAACGAAAGGCTCCTTCTTGGTGGGATTTGACCATCGGAAATCGTCTGCGAAGGGGCGGGCGGTCATGATTTCCTTCAATGCAGACCAGTTCGACCTGCTCACGAAGGTGCTGGAGCCAGGACAAAGCTTCCTCCGCCGAAGCTGAACCATCCATGATGTCTCCTACCAGGATCAGCCTGCGCGGCTGGTGATCCTGAATGAGTTCCTGCATCATCGAAGCACACTCAGCCATGCCCCACGCCGGCACGAGGCCTCCGGCTCGCCGCCGCCGGACCTCATAGCCAAAATGCACGTCCGCCACAGCCAGCCAGCCTCCAGAAGGGCTCAGAAGAGCACGGCGGCTGTCCAAAATCAGGTCAGGAGCCACCTGAAGGCAGTGTGGAGAGGCGGCGGCAGGCGTCATGCCAGGGCATGAATCGCAGAACGGTCCCCGCTCAAGTACAGATTCGGGTGGAGGGAGGAATCGAGGGTTCCAAAGCAAACTTGGAGGCCATTTGGCATCCACGACCCAGGGCGGTTTCGCTGGGTGAAAAAGTTTTTTTAACTTTTTTCGTAACGCGGAGACAACTTTCCGGTACTCCCAGTGTGTCCACGGGCTGTTATCCTCATGTTCATGTCTTTCACGGTGTTCATGAACAGGGGGAAACGGCCCGTGGGCGTGTTCCCACCCAGGGCTAGCACGCATGTCTGATGATTCTCCCTTTCCCGTCGATCCCGGATGCTGGTCAGCACCGGGGATGAGAATGCTTGTCGCCCAGGTGTCCCAGCCTGTGCTGGACGCCGCACAGATTGCTGAGATGGAACGCCTGAAAAATGGCGGCAGGCGCCCGGACCATTCGGTGGATTTCATGCTCTGCGTTGTCACTCCGCTGGCCATTCTGGTGACCTTGATCGCGTTGTGCAGGCGCCTGATCTCTTGAGGCTGGAACCATCTTCTGCTTGCCACCTGCCCGGGGCGCGCCAAAGACCGCCCAGATCATGGAAAAACTCATCGTTCATGGCGGCAGCCCGCTGAAAGGGCGCGTCAACATCAGTGGCAGCAAGAACTCCTCCCTGCCCATCCTGGCCGCCACCCTGCTCACGAAGGAAACCTGCACGATTCGACGGGTGCCTGATCTGAGCGACACGAACTACATGGTGCGGATTTTGGGTGAACTTGGCGCCGAGGTGGAACGCGCCAGCGGCGTCGTTGTTGTGAAGGCCGAGAAAATCAAATCCGTCGCTCCTTACGACCTCGTCCGCAAAATGCGTGCCTCCATCTGCGTGCTTGGCCCGCTGACCGGACGCCTGAGGAAGTGCACGGTCTCCCTGCCTGGTGGCTGCGTCATTGGCGACCGCCCGGTGGACCTTCATTTGAAGGGTCTCG
>CALDGV010000213.1 GCA_937941745.1 uncultured Prosthecobacter sp.
CTCGCCGCCATGAATGACCACACCATCGCCGGAATCCGCGGCACCGGTGACCACCTCGTTTTCCCAGGTGATGCCTGGCACCTCCGGCTGCGTGCCCAGCAGCTCCGCCGCACTGCCGATGTCTGTGCCTGCGCGCAAGAATGCCGCATAGCGGTTGTGCTCCAGGTTCAGGCCGCTGACGGCGCTGCCATAGCCGTTGCCGATGTCCCCCCAGTTCCAGAAGTCATCGTAGTGGCTGCCTGCAAACAGCCTTCCATCTCCAAGGATGCAGCCCTGGATGCTGCGCAGGCCCTTCGCGTGCAGTTCACCGGCCCATCGGGTCAGGTCTTGAAGCGAAAGCATCGGATCACCACCGCCGAGGATGGTCACGTCACCTTCAATGATGCCGTTCACAGCAGCCTGGGCGGCCATCACACGGGTCTCGATCTGGAAATCCGGGCCCCACTTCTCCAGCGCCGTGGCTGTGGTCACCGTCTTGAGGCTGGAGGCGGGAATGAAGGCCGTGCGGGCATGGCGCTCATGCACGGTCTGGCCGTTTTCATCCAGCAGGCAGAAGCCGATGGCGGCTCCCGCCAGTCCGGGATCACTCTCCGCCTCATCCAGCAGGCGCAGGATCGCGGGCTTTTCAGGCAAAGGCCGCCGGGCCTGCTGATGATCCCGCCACAGCAGCGCGGCGAGCGCCGAGGCCAGGAGCAGGATCAGCACGTTTTTCATCATGGCTTCAGCCTCCGGCTGTGATCTGCACGATTTCGATCACATCCCCGTCCTTCACCTGCGCCGTGGTGATCTCGCGGGGCAGCAGGGCCACCTGATTGTGCTCCACCACCACCGGCTTGCCTGCCAGACCCACCTCTTCCAGCAGGGCGGAAAGTGGGAGGTTGTCGGGGAAATCGCGCTTGGTGCCGTTGAGGGTGATGGTCATGAAGCCAGAAAAGCGTGGGTGCAGCCGGATGGCAAGGTTTCACAGCCACCAGCGCATCCGCAGCCAGCGGATGAAGTGGCGCATCAGCACGCGGCCGCCTGCCTGGGTGTCGAGCTCGATCTTGGCGCGCCCTGTCAGTCCGGGGCGCATGTGGGGCCGCAGCTTCTCCGGCAGCTCCACCTGGGGCAGGTAGATGCTGAAAACGCCGCCGCTTTTGCCGGCGTGCAGCGCGGGGCTGATCTGGGCCTCGCTTTCCAGCCGGGCGGTCAGCTCCTGCTGGCTCTGGGTGTAGAGCAGGTAGTGCACGGAGCGTGGCGCACGCGTTTCCAGGGCCTCCTTGAGATCCGCCATGTCGGCCTCGGCGATTTCGAGCCGCAGGTCCCAGCCCTCCACTGAGGCGATTTCTGCCAGCACCTCGCCCGCTTCCAGAAATGTGCCGGTGCGCAGGTGCACCTCGCGGGTCATCACCACACCATCCATCGGCGCTCGCAGTTCGGCCAGGCGGATCTCCAGGCTCAGCCGTTTTTCCTGCTCGGCGGTGGCCTGTGCCTCCAGGGTGGCGATGCGTGCCAGGGCCTCCTTGCCCTGGCCGCGCTGCCTTTCGGCCTCGGCTTCCAGCCTTCGGCGTGCCTGTTGAGTCACCTCCAGCTCCGTCCGCAGGCGCTGGGTGTCCAGGCGGGCGATGACTTGATCCTTCTTCACCCTCTGCCCTTCGCGCACGAGCACCTCCTCCACCCGGCCCGCGGCTTCGGGCGTCACCAGAGCACGCTGGCGCGGCAGCAGGGTACAGTCGCCCTCCACCTTCACCTTCAGTGGCCACAGGGCGCCGATGGCGAGGATCAAGGCCGCGAGACCGATCCGGCTCAGCCAGCGCCGCTGGCGGCTGGCCTGGGCCTTCGTCTGCCAGCGCCCCAGCCGGGTCAGGGTGGAGGCCAGGGGCAGGGAATCATGTGTCAGCGCTGCTGCCAGGGCACGGGCGGTCAAATCCGCCAGCCATTGCGCCAGAGCCAGGGCTGGGGCGCGAGGATCGGAAGGCGCTCCTGCCGGACCAAAGGCAGCCGCATCGGTGCTTTCGGCGAGCATGAGGCCGACCTGCCAGCCTTCCCCGCCTTCACGCAGGGGCACGAGTGCCAGCGACCGCATCGGCGTGCCTTGAAAATAGTCCGCCGGGGCCTCGCGGGTCTCGTCATGCACCATCACCCACGGCGTCTCGCGGGCTTCACGTGCCGCCAGTTCCGTCATCTGTGTCACAGCTTCCGACCTCGCATCCACCTGCGCCTGGCCAGAAACACCAAGCAACCGCCAGCGGTCGCCTTCCTGGATTAGCAGACTCACCCGGTTCACGGCCAGCAGCTCGCGGGCATGCGCCGTGGCCAGCCTTGCGACATGGGCGGGATCGAGCTGCCCGGTCACATCCATCGCCATCTGCAGCAGCTGCTGCTGGCGGCGGCTTTGCAGGCCGAGGTCGCGCATCTGCCGGGAGCGCAGGCGCGGCCCCAGGTCGGCCATCAGCGCCTGCAGCTTCAGGGCTAGGTCCGCCAGCTTCTTCGGGTCGCTCTGCCGGGGAAACCAGAGCTGCACCGTGCCCAGTGCATCATCGCCGCTGCGCAGGGGCACGCCCACGATGGCATGCGGCCCCTGGTTCACCAGCACGCCGGGTGTCACCGGCTCCTGGCCTGCCGGGGCGGGCATCAGCACCAGCGGCTGCGCGGCCAGCACCACCTCCGCCGCCGCCCGCATCACCTGCGGCCTTTGCGCACTGCCTTCCTCTCCGGCCGCCTCCTCCAGGTTCATCGAGGCTCCGCATTTCCAGCTCAGCTCAGGGCCGTTCCTCCGGGTCACCAGCCACACCGCGCCGCCCAGCGCCTCCGTGGCCTGCATCAGCCGGGCCAGCACGGCTTGAAACACCTCCCCCTCGCTCCCGCCCGAGGCGGCGAGACGCGCCAGCTCCTGGGCGAGCATCGGCAGGGCAGGGTTCGGGGCGGTCACGAGCCGATCATGGGGCTTTCATCGGAGGCGTCAATGCGCAGGACGTCTCCCGCCGCGTCCCCAGCCGTATTCAGCGGGTGAATTTACACTTTGACCTTTCCCCTCCCGCCTCCCACACTCCGCCCGTCACGACAGGGGCGTCCCACCGCAGGGACTGAGACGGGTCTTCCTCGATCCGAACCCTCCGAACCTGATGCGGGTCATGCCGCCGAAGGGAGTTCGCTCGGAGGAATCTCAGTTTCAGCGGTGCCCAGCACCCCACCTTGAAGCTTCAAACCTGAAACCTGCATCTCCGACATGATCGCCGACCCCAAAACCTCCTTCGAGCCCCATTCCTCCGAGCAGCTCCCCGCCTCCACCCGCGTCTATGTCGAGGGGCAGATCCACAAGGACGTCCGCGTCCCCATGCGCGAGATCGCCCTGAGCCCCACCAAGGCCTTCAATGGCCGCATCGAGGTCAATGAACCCGTGCGCGTCTATGACACCTCCGGCCCTTGGG
>CALDGV010000214.1 GCA_937941745.1 uncultured Prosthecobacter sp.
ATTTTTGTGGTGCGGCTGGGCAGCCATCCGGAGCTGGTGGATGCGGAAAAACCTGCTGATGAGCAGCAGGCGCTGGCCTGGCAGAACCAGCACGGGGGCGACAGCCACTATTCGGCAGCCATCGATTATGCCCAGGCGCTGTTTCCGGCTGGCGCGAGCCGGGATCTGGTGCTGATCGGAGATGGTCATGAGACCCGCGGCAGCCTCATCGCCGCCGCGCGGGATGCGGCGGTCACAGGCACAAAGCTGCATGCGATCCCGGTTGCCGGGCCGCAGAAGCCCGATGCACGGGTGCTTCAGCTGGTGCCGAATCGTTCGCGCCTGACTGAGGGGGCCACCCTGAATCTCACCGCCCAGCTCGAATCAACCATCGAGGCTGCAGGCACCTTGAAGCTTTATGAAAATGGCGTGCAGGTGGAGCAGCGCAGCGTGTCTCTGAAGCCCGGAAAAGTGCAGAGCGAGACCTTCATCAGGACTCCGGGCGTGCGGAACATCTACAAATACCGGGCCGTGCTGGAGGGCATCGCTGGCGACAGCCTGCCCGCGAACAACGATGCGCTGACGCTGGTAGATGTGCGCGGTCGGCTGCGGCTGCTCTACCTTGAGAGTGATCCAGTCGAAGGGCAGTACCTCATGCATGCGATGGAAAAAGAGGGCGTGCAGATGGAAATCCGCCAGCCGGGCGGCATTCCCACCACGCTGGAGGCCTTTTCCGGCTATGACGGCATCGTGCTCAGCGATGTGCCTGCCCACCAGCTCGGTGAGCCTGCGATGAATGCCATGCGTGACTATGTGGACAAGCTTGGCGGTGGCTTGGTGATGCTGGGCGGCCCTCAAAGCTTCGGCGTGGGTGGATACTACCGCACGCCGATCGAGGACATTCTGCCCGTGAGGTTGAAGTCGCCGGATGAAGAGGAAAAGCAGAGCGCGGCCGTGGCCTTGATCATCGACCGTTCTGGCTCGATGGCGGGCGAGAAGCTGGAGATGGCCAAGAGCGCCTCGATCGCCACGGCGGAAGTTTTGGGCAAGAACGACTTCATTGGAGTCTTCGCCTTCGACAGTGAGGCTCATGTGGTGGCCCCGATGACACGGCTGACCTCCACCGCTGCGGTGGCAGGTCAGATTGCAGCGGTGGCTTCGGGGGGGGGCACGAACCTCCAGCCAGCCTTCGAGCAGGCGCGCACGGCGCTGCAGCGGGTGAAGGCCAAGGTGAAGCACATGATCATCCTGACGGATGGACAGACCTCAGGCAGCGGCTACGAAGGGCTTGCCTCCCAGTGCCGAGGGGAAGGCATGACGATCTCCACCGTGGCGATTGGCGAGGGCTCGCATGTGGCGCTTCTGCAAGCCATCGCCAGTGCGGGTGGTGGCCAGAGCTACAGCACCATGGATGCAGGAACCATCACCCGCATTTTCACGCAGGATACGCTGATGCACACAGGCAGGATGATCCGTGAAGAACCCTTCCAGCCCGAGTTTATCGAAAAGCATCCAATGCTGGCCGGGTTTGAAAAATGGGATTCACCGGCGCTGCTGGGCTATGTGAAAACGCTGCGCAAGGCCACGGCACAGATCCCTTTGGTGACGGACCTGGGCGATCCTCTGCTGGCGCACTGGCGTTTTGGCCTGGGCAAGGTGACGGCCTTCACCAGCGATGCCAAAAGTCGCTGGGGCTCCCTCTGGATCAGCCGCTGGCCCGGCTTCAGCAGATTCTGGTCCCAGGTGCTGCGTGAAACAGCCCGGCCACCTCAGGGACGGCACATGGACCTTGCTGCCGAG
>CALDGV010000215.1 GCA_937941745.1 uncultured Prosthecobacter sp.
CGGCGTCGAGCTGCTGCTCGAGCAGGCTGAGGCGGTGCTCGGTGAAGTGCGCCCGGACTTCAAAACGCAGGTCGGCCTGGGCGGGCCGGCCTTTGACCACCTGGGTGCGCACACCACCGCCGGAGCGGCTGGTGGCGAGGTGATCGAGCCAGGTCCCCTTCCCCTCCAGGCTGCCACGCACGAGGGCGAGGTAGCGCTTTTGGATCGTCCCCTCCTCAAAAAGGGCCCGGCAGCGCAGGGCCGAGCGCTCATCCAAGGCGGCGAGCAGCACGCCCGACGTGTCCTGATCCAGCCGGTGAAGCAGCCAGACCTTGCCTGCCGTAGTCTCAAAGCAGCGTTGCTCGCTGTCATAGCGGCCCAGGAAGGCGGCGGGCGTCCTGGCATCCTGGCGTCCCGGATTGGGATGCGAAAGCACGCCCGCAGGCTTGTTGATCACCACGATGAAACGGTCCCGGTGCAGGATCGGGCAGGTGGTGAACTCCCTCTCCATGATCAGAAAGGAGCCTGCCAGCCGAGGTAGAGGGCGGCGGCGTAGCCAAGCTTGCAGAGATAGTGCATGACCTGGTCCTGATGGAAATTGGTCCGGCCGCTGCACTTGGCCACATCAATGCCCCAGTGCAGCACAAACTCGATCAAGCCCAGGAGAAACGAGCCCGAGAGCATCCAGACCGCTCCGGCATGCATGAAGCAGTGGGCGCTCATGCACCAGATCCAGATGGCCTCAGGGCGGGCGGGATCTTGCAGCTTCCGCAGAAGCCTCCAGTTCTTCCCCGTGGCGATAAATTCCCCCTGAAGCGGAAAATCCATGATGGCATGACCGATGGACAGCGCGAAAAACGCCTGGAAGGCAGCGAGAAGCTGATGCGGTGGAAGCTCCAGAAGACCGGACATGAAAGTTAAACTCCGCGCCACCCAGGGGGCTGGCAACTCGAAAATCAATCCTGGGTAAGCCCGGCGCGGAAATTCATCACGAGGGCGGCAGGGGCACATCATCCGCCGGCTGGGCTGGCGGCACGGAGCGGACGGAAGGCGGCGGAGCCGGGTTCACCGGCAGGGGCTGGGCAGGTGCCGCAGCGGGCGGCGGCAGCAGCGGCGTGGCTGCGGGGGCATGGGCAGGCTGGGCCGGGCGAACCTGGGGAGCAGGCTCAACCGCAGGTGCGGCGGCTTCCGCAAAGCCCACCCAGCCAGCGATGTCGCCTTTTTGCAGCTGGATGCGGGTCTTATCCAGAGTCGCCCCCGGCTGGACCTTGCGGATCTTGATGCCGTGCTCGTTTTCACTGCCTATGCGGGCTTCGCTGAACTGGCTGGTGGTCTTGTCAATCAGCACGGCGACGACCTGGCCATCCACCTCGTAAATGCCGGAGAGGCCGAGACTGTCGGTAAAGATGGGGCCGGACGGCACATCGGGAGATGGCAGGTCCTTCGTGGTGAAAATGGAGCGCTCCCAAAGAGGTGCATAATGCTCCAGCTTCGGAAAGGCGACCGGCGGCTCGGCAGCCGTCAGCGTGCAGGCCAGAACCGGGAACAGAGAAAGGAGAACGTGGCGCTTCATGGTGCTTTGCTCAGCTTGGTGGCGGTCTTTTCGCGGTAGAACTGCGTGAACTCGGCCTCGACAGTGATGGTCTTGCCTTCACCGCCGGGCGTGATTTGCAGGCGAGTGACTCCGAGGAAGTTCTCAGGAGACTGCAAGGCATGAAGCCAGGCAAAGAGCGGCTGCTCCTGGACCTTGGTAAGCATGACCTTGATTGCCGCCTGGTCAAAGTAGCCGCCTTCCGCCTCCAGGGGCAGCCCGTCGGGACCGAGCGTTTTGACAGGCTCCAGAAATTCACTCGTGATGGCCAGGCCATGCTTTTCCGCCTCCTTTTGGATGGTTTCAATGAGGCGGGCGGAGGCATCCTGCCGGGAACTGAAGCCCGGCACCGTTTGCTCCAGCCAGTCATGGCGGCGCTGCCATTCCGCCCCTTGGGCGATGGCTTCGTTCATCTCCAGAATCCGGTCGCGCAGGCCGTCGTTTTCCTCGAGAAGACCGAGGTAGTGCTTGATGCCCATGGCCATGGCTCCGCCACCCACGATGACCAGAAAGAGCACGCCGAAGATGGTGAGCAGGATTTTTTCACTCTTCTTCATGGGGTGAGTTCTCCTTTCATTTCAAAGCTGGCGCTCTGATCGCTGGCGATCTGCGGCTGCGGTGTCTCAAACGCATAGCGGCTGAGCGCTTCCACCTCCGTGATCTCCTTGGTGAACTGCAGAGCCAGAGATGCTGAGGCTGTGCGGCCGCGCAGTGCCAGTGCGCCGGGCGTCCATTCAAAGTGGGTCATGCCGACTTCGGCGCTTGAGGGCGGGCTCATCACCTCCAGCAGCATCTGGAGCGGTCCCGTGCTCGGATCGACTGCGGGTGCAGCTTCCAGCCAGGCTTTTTTCTGATCCAGCACCTGCGAGGCACGAGGCGTGAGGTCGGCGATCTTGTCCCGCAGCATGTCGCGCTCGCGCGTGGCCGTGCTGATGAGCACCATCATCACGGCCACGCAGGCGGCAAGGGCGAGGCCGATGCTCAAAGCCGTGACGCGAGTGCGGGCCGCAGCCTGCTGATGACGGCGTGCCGCCAGAATCTCCGCGGGCACAAGCGTGCAAGTGCCACCCGCAGGCACGCGCGGCACGGGCATCGGCTCGCGGCGTGCAGGCAGCCCCGTGATCCGCTCGATCTGCTCCAGGCTTCCCTCGTCATCCAGCCAGAGCACGATGGTCTCGATCTTGCCGAGCACCCTTTGAAAGCCGAGCTGGAGGCAGAGATGGTTCAATTCACTCAGGGCGGACTCATCCAGGCGTCTCGCCGAAAGCGGACTGACATAAATGATCTCGTGGCCATGGGTGATGGTGACGACAAGGCGCCCCATTTCGCGGTGGAGGATGATGCTGTCCGCCGGAAGCTCCCGGCACTGAACGCTGATCACCACCTCATCTGGGAGGCGGTTCATGTCCCACAGCGGCGTGGGTTGCTCCTTCAAGGCCAGGATGCAGGTCAGGTGCGCCCCATCCTTCTCCTGAAGCCGGCGAACCTGAAGACCGTGTTCAGGATCGTTCACGCGCACGCCCAGCCTTTCCAGATGCAGCAGTGCCATGTCACGCAGATGCTCAGGCTGGCCGTGAAGCCAGGCAGGCATCACCCAGGCGTGCGCAGCAGGCAGGGCCAGAATGCGGCGGTGGGCCTCCTTGGCAAACACACCCGCGCTCTGCCCGAAGTCAGACACATGCTCACAGGCGGAGCCTTCGCTGCCGCTCCAGCGGCTCCAGCCGTCGGCTCCAGGCAGGAGGAGGTCATGGGAGGATTTGCGGTTACGAGCCATGATGTAGAGGAAGTTCGCCACGCCAGATGGCCTTTTGATTCTGCACGATCAGCACGAGCCGACGGCGGATGTCGCCATAGTATCCCGTGCTCTCCAGCCGCTTGATCGGGCCGGCGAATTGAATCCAGCGCGTCAGCAGCTCCACTGTCTGCGGCTGGTAAACCCCCAGAAGCTGCGCCACCTGAACCGGCGAGTTGAGCCGATGATCATCCCGGGTGTTCTTCATGCCATCCCTGCCGGCGCGCAGCGTCAAAAGGGGTGTCACATGCTCCATCGGCACGTTGGCGATGAGGGCGATGAGTTCGGCACGGGCTTCATTCACATCGACACGGCCATCGCCCATCACGGTGAACCATTCGCGCCAGTCCGGGCGCATCACGTTGATGCGGTCCATGCCGCGCACCAGCAGCATCTCCTCCACCTCGCGGAAGGGCTTGTTGAACGGCATGCCCTCAAAACCTGCTTTCTGGTAGTCCCGCTTCTCGGCGCCATTCAGGCCTGCCTTGTCATCCTCATCAATCCAGTCACGCAGCGCATCCAGCAGGGCGCTGCTTTGCGGCGGCTTGAGCCCCCAGGAGGCAAACAGGCGCGGCAGCAGCACCTTGTCACCGCTGGCCAGGAGGGTGTTGATGTTCAGCCGGGCCTCTTCGGTGGTCAGCTTCACATCATAGCCACCGCCTTCCGGGGAGCTGTAATGCAGCAGGCTGTCATCCATCTGGATCGCCGGATGCCGCGCCACCTCGAGCCCCATCTGGGCCAGACGTTTCGCAAAGGTGCGGCCGCGAAGCTCACGCGTGGACTGCGTGTCTGCCTGGAGCGCCTTGGCACCTGCCAGCACCACCATTCCCATGACCGCAATCATCCAAAACACCGCGATCAGCGCGGAGCCTTGGTTGGATGAATGCTGGAAGTCGGAACGCATGAAATCAAAGGGCGGTCAGGCCTGGGTCCTGGGTGCCAGGTCATTGGCAATCCAGTAGGTGAACTCATACTTCCTCGGGTCTTTGAGGAACTGGAAACTCAGGCGCATGAAGAGCGGCGGCGCAGCGTTCTTGCCGGGGTCCCAGCTGCTGAACCAGCGCTTCTTTTCAGGGTCATAGAACTCCCAGCGAAACTCCTTGAGGCCATCGAGAACAGTCAGCTCGGCGATCTGGCGGTAGGTGTCCATGGCCGTGGGCTTCTCCAGGCGCTGCAGATGATGCACCTTGAGCTGGAGTGCGCCGGGCTCCTGGCTTCTGGCCACGGTGAATTCCACGGCGTCGGCCAGCCGGACCCGGCTCGTCCAGATGAAAGGCACCTGACCACCTTCGATCAGCAGGTTGCCTCCGGCGCCGCGCTTCACTTTTTGAAGACCGCAGCTCAGCCGGACACCTGGCGGCAGGTTTTCCAGATAGTCACGCCAGGCGCTGGTGAAATGCGTCAGGCGTGTTTCAGAGATGCGGGCGTTGTTCATCGACAAGCCCAGCTGCAGGGCGCCGTTCGCAATGCTGTAAACACCCCCAATGAGCAGGCCGATCAGCCCCATGGCCAGAATGACCTCAATGAGTGTGAACGCGGATTTCAGTCTCGAGCCGGCCCGCAGCCCAAGTCTGGAATCGGAAATCGGAAACTTCAGTTCTTCAGGGGCTGGAGGGTGAATACACATAGGTTTCCATCCGCCGTTTCAGGGCGGGTTTGCTGCTGCCTTCGGCAAGCCAGGCTTCCGCCTGGATGAGGAACATTTTATCGAGCTCGACCTTGTCCTGGCTGACCAGTCGGACCTTCTCAATGCGCGCGGCAGCATCGATGCCATCAGCAGTCTGAGGAAAGCTGATGGCGCGGGGCTTCAGTTCTGGCTGATGCGCCACCTCGGCGAGCACCGATTCGAGCACGCGAAGCACCTGGGCTTCCTGGCGAGAGCGTTTGGTCGTCTGGGCAATCTGGTCGAGAGCCTTGGTCATGCCCACGGCGACCATCGAGAACAAGGCCATCGCCATGAGGATCTCCAGAAGCGCAAAGCCGCCGCCCGCAGCAGCGGCTGCGCGCATGCCAGTGAGGGTTGGGGAGCTGGCAAAACATGTCTTCATGAGTTCACGCTGACGTTTTTCTTCACGGCACAGCCTGTGAGAGGATCAAAGGCGAGTTCGATGACTCCCGCAGGGCTGGTGACACGGACTTCGAGAGGCTCACAGATCCCGGTGGGGCTGAACTCCCAGGTCTCTCCACGGCGGAGATTGCGAAAGGCTTTCTCCCCCACGCGTTTGACCTGCACACGACCGCCCTCAGCACCGAGCAAGCCCTGGAGGGCCAGTTCAATCTGCCGCTGCTTCATCACGGCTTCCTGGAGCGCCTTGCGGGCAGTGAGCTCGATCTCTGAAGCCGTCTTTTTCAGCTTCGCCTGATCCTGCATGCCTGTGATGGAGAGTGCCCCGATCCCGAGGATCAGCATGCAGAGCCCCATGGCGATGCAGATTTCGATGAGGGTGAAGCCAGGAGCGCAATGACGAACGCCAAGTCCGCTGCCGGACTTGGCTTCTGAGCATCTCGTCACTGTCCTGAAGTTGATCATGGGAGTGTGGTCATTCCTGATGCCGCTGCGGACGATCAAAGGTCCCAGTTGCCGATGTCATCAGCCGTATCGGGCTGGCCGTCGGGACCAGCGGAGAAGACATCAAAGCCGCCTTTGTCCATCGTGCCTGGGCGGCGGTAGTGGTAGGGATTGCCCCAGGAGTCGAGCAGTGGCTTCTTGAGCTTGGCGACCCAGTTCTGCGGGGTCGGGCGGCTGCTGGGCTTGGTGACCAGAGCGTTCAAACCCTGCTCAGTGGTGGGAAGGAAGGTGTTATCGACTTCATAACCGCGAAGGGCTGCGGTCAGCGTGTTGAGGTCGGCTTTGGCCCGGGTGCGCTTGCCGGAACTGGTGACATCGCCAAGCGAGTAGATGCCAGCTCCGACGAGCAGGGCGATGATGCCGAGGACAAGCATGATCTCCACCAGGGTGAAACCAGCCTGATGACGTTGAGTAGAGGTGTGTTTCATGAGCGACGATGAGAGGTTCATTTGCTGATGTTGCCGATGGTTTGGAAGATGGCGGTCATCATGAGGTAGGCCATGGTGCCGACGAGACCGGCCATGAGGAAGACGATGGCTGGCTGGGCCAGGGCGGTGAGCTTTTCGATCTTCTTGCCAAGGTCACGGTCAAAGCGCTCGGCGGCCTTGGCCAGTGCCGCGGACATGTCACCGGTCTGCTCCCCCACGTTCACCATGTCGAGCAGCAGGGGCGGAAAGAGGCCGCTGCGGTCCAGCGCACGCGAAAGGCTCATGCCTTCGGCAACGAGAGCCATGACTCCCTCAAATTCCCTTTTGAAATGGGGGTTCTCAATCGCCTGCTGGGTGAGCTGCATGGCCTGAACCATGGGCAGGCCATTGCCAAGCAGGTTGGCCATGGTCTCCAGCATCTGCACGTAAAAGCGTGTGCGCAACACCTCGCCAAAAAGCGGCAGTCGCAGCTTGAACCTAGCCCAGGGAATCTGCGATTCGGGACGTGCGAGGAGGGCTTTACCCATGATGCCGAAGGCCACCAGGCCAATGAGGATCATCCACCATGTGCTCTTGAGCAGCTCACTGAACCTCAAGATCCACTGAGCAGCCATGGGAAGGGAGCCGCCCGTGCTGTCCATGAGCTCCATGAGCTGCGGAATCAGATACACCACGAACAGCAAGGTCACTGCGATGGCCGCAGCCACTAGGAATGAAGGATAGATGAGGGCGAAGAGCACCTTGGACCTCAGCGCTGAAAGGGAGCGGAGGTAATCGACCTGCCGTTTGAGGATGGCTGGCAGGCTGCCACTGGCCTCACCCGCATTCGCAAGGGCACAGTACAGGCCTCCAAAGCTCGGACTGGTGGCGGCGATGGCCTTCGAGAAAGGCAGTCCATCGCGCACCCTGCTCCGCAATGCGGAGGCAAGCGTCTTGACACCGGAAAGTTCACGACGGCGTTCCATGGTGGCGAGCGCAGGCTCAAGCTGGATGCCCGCGCTGAGCAAGTCAGACAGTTCTTCCGTGAAAAGCAGGACTTGCTGCGGCTTCAGCTTGATCAGGCCCCCTGCAGTCACGGAGGTCTCAGGGCGGGATTTCGCCGTGATTTGAGCAGGCCTCGCTCCTCCGGCGGACTGCTCCAGACGGAATGGCGAAAGTCGCTTTTTGCCCAGCAGCGCCATGGCCTCCGAGCGGTCAGCAGCCGCGATCTCACCGGTGATGACACCGGTGGGGCTGTGAGCGTGGTAGGCGAAGGTGGGCATGACGTCGTCCGTTTGGCGTTTTCAGGTCATTGCATTCAGGCGGCATGTTTGAGCGGCACGCTGCTGGAGCGCACTGGAACCGGATCTTCGGCCTTCCGGTCCATCGCGGTGACGCTGAGGACTTCTTCGATGGTGGTGTCGCCGCTGAGAACCTTTTGAAAGCCGTAGCCGCGCATGGGGATGAAGCCGTCCTTCATGGCCTGATGATGCAGTTCAGCAGGATGGGCACGCGTGTTGATCAGATGCTGGAGCGCCTGAGTGAGCAGCACGACTTCGTAGATGGAAAGACGCCCCTGGTAGCCGCTGCCACGGCAGGCCTCACAGCCCACGGCACGCATCGGCTGGCCGGGCAGGCTCAGCGGGAAGCCGATGCTCAGCAGGTAGTCGCGCTCAACCTCGGCGGGCTGTTTGCACAGCGGGCAGAGCTTGCGGACAAGCCGCTGGGCCAGAAAGGCGCGCACGGCGCTGGAAACAAGGAAGGGCTCGACGCCCATGTCCACCAGCCGGGTGATACCACCAATGGCATCGTTGGTATGCAGCGTGCTGAGCACGAGGTGGCCGGTCAGCGCTGCACGGATGGCAATCTCCGTGGTCTCAAGGTCGCGCATCTCCCCGATCATCACGACGTTCGGATCACCGCGGAGGATGCTGCGCAGGCCGGTGGCAAAAGTGAGGCCGATTTCCGGCTTCACGGCAATCTGCACGATGCCCGGCATCTTGTATTCCACCGGATCTTCGATGGTGACGATGCGCCGGTGGGCCTGGTTCAATTCCGTCAGGAAGGCGTAGAGCGAGGTGCTTTTGCCACTGCCCGTGGGTCCGGTGATGAGAATGATGCCATTGGGCAGCTTCAACAGCTCTTCGATCACCGGACGGACCGTGTCCGTCATCCCCAGGCGGTCGATGGTGACAGCCTGCTGGGCGAGCAGACGCAGGCTGATGCTCTCCCCTTCCACACTTGGAATGGTGGCGACGCGGACATCAATCGGCATGCCATCGAGCTCAAGGTTGATGCGGCCGTCTTGAGGCAGACGCTTCTCGGCAATGTCGAGCCTGGCCATGATCTTCAGGCGTGCGATGACGCTGGCCTGAAGGGATTTGATGTTTTCCGGCACGGGAAGCTCCTCCAGGCGGCCATCAATCCGATAGCGGATGCGCAGCCGGTCCTGCTGCGGCTCGACGTGGATGTCCGTGGCACGCTGCTCCAGCCCACGACGGAGAATCTGGTTCACGAAGCGGACGACGCTGGCCTCTTCATCCTCAGGCCCGTCCAGCACGGTCACCTCATCCCCCAGTTCTTCACTGCCCCAGTCGGCACGGCCACGCAGGATCTTCTCAAAGGTGTCCGCCCCCAGGCCATAGAGCTTCTGCAGGCCTTCGACGATCTTCGTCCGCTGCCCGACGTGCCAGACCACGTTGTGATGCACATAAGAGGCCACGCTCTGATGGGTGACCAGATTGAGCGGATCAAAGGTGGCCAGATGCAAGGTGCCATGGGAGGCCTTGCTCCTTTCAGCTTCAGCCTCTGCTTCCTCAAAGCGGATGGGGAGGACGCGATAACGCAGGGCGATTTCAGCAGGAAGATGACGCCTCAACCCGGCCTCGGCAGGCTTGTCGGCTCCGCCATCCCACCAAGGCAGGTTTAACGTCTGCGCGACTGCGATCAAAAAGTCCCTCTCCCGCACCCCTTCACAGTCCAGAACCGCCTCGATGAACGATGTCTGATTGTAGCACGCCACCTCAACAGCCTCAGCCACCGCCGGGTTGTCGGCGCAACCAGCCGTTGTGAGCAGGCTTCGAATGAGGGGCATCATGTGAGAAAGTCGGACGGGCAGGGTTTATTATGATGGAAATTATGGATTTTAACAGAATTAGCAAGAGTTAAATATATGTAAACTTTCTCGAAACCTTGAACTTAAGGGTCGTGACCTGCGGGCTGAGCTTCAGTTTTTGTGAACAAGTATTAATATTCTACTTTGCTCAGTGAACTTTTATTTTATGGTAAATATAATAAAGTTCAAACCATGAAGCTCTTCTTCTCCACCCTTTGCAGCGCCACCATGCTTGGCTTCGCAGGGCTCGCTCAGGGCGATGTCATCACGACTTGGAATGACGTCCTGCTGGATACCTTCGCCCAGCAGGGCACAACGGCGTCACCTCCCGTCAACTCACGCACCATGGGCATGCTCGGAGGGGCCATGTTTGATGCCGTGAACTCAGTGAACCGGAACTACAGCGCCTATCTGGGCTACTTCGACCCGACAACCGCAGGTTCGGGCATTGACACCAGCGCAGCGGCTGCGGCTGCGGCTTACACCGTACTGACTTCGGTTTACACGGATCTTTATGGGGCAGGAAACGGCTATTTGAACACCTTTCAAAGCACCTTCGACACCCAGTTGTCGAGCATCGCCGATGGGGAAGCCAAGACACGAGGCATCGAAGTTGGCGTCGCAGCAGCGCAGGCCATGCTCTCTAACCGTTCCCTCGATGGATGGAACTCCACCACCAACTACACCCCGCAGCCGCTGGGAAGTCCAGGCCGCTGGCAGGGAGGCTCAACAACCGGCGCATGGGGATCGACGGCATCCACCTTCCTCATGTCCAACTGGGGCAATGTCACCCCCTTCACCATGAACAGCGGCAGCGAGTTCCGTCCCTCGGGAATGAACATGGGCACAAGCATGGATCGCACCGTCAGTTATGTGCCATTCAATGGCAATCATGCTTCCTGGGTTCAAAGCAACGCCTACACAGAGGAGTTCAACCAGGTGCGCACTCTTGGCGGAGCCACCAGCACCAGCCAGACCACGATCACCAGGACGGCGGAGCAGACGGAGATTGCTTATTTTTGGGTGGATGGGCCTGGAACGGCCTCCCCTCCTGGACACTGGAATCGGATCGCGCAGTCCATTTCAGCGGCCCAAGGGTTCAGCACTGAGCAGAACGCCCGGCTGTTTGCCCTCTTGAACCTGGCGATGGCAGATGCCGGCATTGCCAGTTGGGAGGCCAAGGTCTTTTTCGACACCTGGCGCCCCATGCTGGCGATCAACACTGCGGACACGGATGGCAACATGAACACCATCCTGGATGCCGAGTGGACCCCCTTGATCCCCACCCCGTCATTCGGAGCCTACACCAGCGGACACAGCGCCTTCAGCATGGCAGGAGCTACCATCCTGACAGAAATCTTTGGCGACAATTACGCCTTTACCACCACGGCAGAGTCCCCTTTCCTGGCTCCAGGGACTGAAAGAAGCTTCAGCAGTTTCTACGATGCCGCCGAAGAAGCTGGCATGAGCCGCATCTATGGCGGCATTCACTGGATGAGTGACAACATCGATGGCTCCATCCTTGGGGCAAACGTCGCCAACAATGTGTATTCGAACTTCCTCATGCCGGTGCCTGAACCTTCGGCCCTCTGGATGGTTGGCGTCGCTGGCTTGCACCTGCTGAGGAGAAGGCGGACACCTTGACCGCTTTGGCCGATACGGCCCAAAACATGTCAGAGCACATGGCTGACTTCGAGGCGTTCCTGTTGAAGCCCTCCAGCCAGACATGAAATCGCTCCTTTTTCTGCTTTCCGCGCTTACAGCAGCCGCATCGCCCATCCGCGTGCTCTACATCGACACGCCCGGCACGGACACTACCCCGCTGCACAATGCCATGCGTGACCTCGGTCGTGACGCGATCTATTTCGACTACTCCAAGGAGAAGGTGGATGCGAATTACGACCTCATCGTGAAACCCGGCGACGATCTGAGCCGCGACGCGATCCTGTCAAAACTCTCCGCCGAACGCAAAGCCGCCTACGAGGCCTTTTTGGCCCAAAGAGAGCCCGAGAAGCGCGAGAAGCATCCGCAGGTCGCGAACTACGAAAAGCGCCCGGAGCCGCTGACCTTCCAGCAGCCGTTTTCGCCCAAGGGCAGCATGGAGCGCACGCAGGTGCCGGCCGATTGCGAATTGAAACTCTTCGCGGCCGAACCGGACATCGCGAAGCCCATCGCCTTCGCGTGGGATGAGCGTGGTCGCTGCTGGGTCGTGGAGACTCGCGACTACCCGCACGGCGTCAGCGAGAACCACGAGGGCCAGGACAGCGTCAAAATTTGCGAAGACACCGATGGCGACGGCAAAGCGGATAAATTCACCGTCTTCGCCGACAAGCTGAATCTGCCCACCGGCATCGTTTTCGCCCGCAAAGGCATCATCGTAGCTGCTCCTCCGCAGTTCATCTACCTTGAGGACACGAATGGCGACGACAAAGCCGACAAGC
>CALDGV010000216.1 GCA_937941745.1 uncultured Prosthecobacter sp.
CGGAGACGCAGACGACGTTTTGCTGAACACTGCCACGACGACCAGCGCGGGTGCCTACAGCTTCAGCGGCTTGAGCAACGGCAGGTACGTGGTCAAAATCACTCCGGCGTCTGCTCTTCCCGCTTCCGGTGGCACGCCTGTCACTCTGGACAACGGCGTGAACAACGACAACAACGGCTCCCAGCCTGGTGGAGTCGGCACGCCGCTCATCAGTCCTGTGATCCAACTGGCCACCAGCATGGAATCTGTGACGGATGGTGACACGAACCCTGACACGGAGCTGTCGGTGGACTTTGGCATCTGGAGCGGCATCACGGTCGGCAACCGGGTGTGGGCTGACACGAATGAGGATGGTGTTTATCAAAGCTCTTCGGAAAGCGGCATCGCCGGCGTGGTGGTCGAATTGCTCGATCAGGCGAACCAAGTCATCGGCACCACGACCACGAATGCCGAGGGTGTTTACAGCTTCCTGACCTACCAACCCGGCCAGTATCGTGTGCGCATTCCATCCCCGCCCGCTGGATTCCCGCTCATCACCGCCATCAACGACCCTGCGGACAATGGCGAAGACAACGACAGCAACGGCATTCAGACCGGTGGAGTTGGTTCTGCGGTGCTCAGTCCTGTGTTCACCTTGACGGCTGGAGGCGAGCCGGGAACGACAGGAACCTCAAACCTGGAGAGCACCCTTGATTTTGGCTTCCGGGTCTGTCCTGCAATCAACATCAGTCCTGTGTCCCTGGCGGCAGCAACTCAATACAGTGCCTACAGTGTCAACCTCACTTCGACCGGAGCCTCCGGCCCTTACGCCTATTCGGTGGTTTCGGGCACTCTGCCTGCCGGGCTTAGCCTGACTCCTTCGGGTGTTTTGTCAGGAATGCCGAATGCTTCCGCGCAGCCAGGCTACCACACCTTCACCGTCCGCAGCGTGGATGGCCCCACCGGCTGCTCGACCACCCGCACTTACACGCTCACCTTGCTCTGCCCTGTCATCACTCTGGCTCCCGCCAGCCTGCCTGGAGGCGTTCAGTATGCGGCTTACTCCCAGGCTTTGAGCGCCTCTGGCGGCACCTCGCCTTATCAGTGGAGCGCCAGCCCGGCTTTGCCAGCCAGCGCGGTGTCATGGTGGATTGCGGAAAACGGTCCTTCAGATGCCTTGGCGGTGAATCCTTCGGTTTCCTACAACAGCCTCGGCTATGAGGCCGGCCGCATCGGCCGCGCTTTCAACTTTGATGGCGTGGATGATCTGGTGGAGGCGCCGGATAGTGCCAGCCTGAAGCCTGTCGCGCTGACGCTTGAAGCGTGGATCCAGCCTGCCAGCACCGGCCTGGCCAGCGATGCGACCATCATCACCAAGACGACCGGCAGTGCTGGGGCGGATGGCTATGGACTTGGCTTCCTTGGCTCCTCCAGCACCTTTGGATTCTGGCTCAATGACCGTGCCGGTAATAGAGTCACGACCACTCTGGCAGCCGGTGTCTGGAGTCATGTGGCCGCGACCTACGATGGCTCCACCATGCGCCTGTATGTCAATGGCGTGCAGGCTGCCTCCAAAGCCTATGCAGGACTGATCCAGCACAGCTCGGATGTACTGCGCATCGGCAGCAACGGCGGAGGTTCGTCCGCCTTCAAAGGCCTGCTGGATGAGGTCGTCCTCTACAGCCGGGCTCTGGGTGCGGCGGAACTCCTTGCCCGCTACAATGCCACGAACACCGGCAACAATGGCTTGCCTTCGGGAATGAGCCTCAATGCCGCGACGGGCATGCTGGCAGGCACACCAGTCAGTGTTCCTGCAACCTATCCGTTTGTCGCCCGTGCGGCCGATGCGAACGGCTGTCCAGGCATTCGGAGTTACTCGCTGGTCATCGCCTGTCCGGCCATCGCCATCTCGCCCACCACGCTGCCGACTGCGACCCAGTATGCCAGCTATGCTTCGCAGACCATCAGCGCCACTGGAGGTACGGGACCCTACAGCTTCAGTGTGTTCTCCGGTGCCTTGCCCACGGGGATGACGCTTTCTGCAGCCGGTGTCCTTTCTGGAACACCAGGAGCGAACCCAGGAACCTACAACTTCACCGTGCAGGCAAGGGATCAGAACAACTGTACCGCCACACGAGCCTACACCTTCACGGTCGTCTGTCCGCCGGTGAGCTTGTCAGACACCACTTTGAGCAATGCGCAGCAGTTTGCGGCCTACACACCGGTGACGCTGACTGCATCAGGCGGCAATGCGCCGTATGCCTTTGCCATCAGCGCAGGCGGCCTGCCCACGGGCATGAGCCTCAGCAGTTCAGGGCTGATCAGCGGCACTCCTTCGGCCATCCCGGGCACCTACCACTTCACCGTGCAGGCCATGGATGCCCAGCTTTGCGCAGGCACACGTGCCTACAGCATCGTCATCACCTGTCCCGCCATCAGCATCAGCCCGGCCAGCCTGCCTGCGGCAACCCAGCATGTCTCCTACAGCCAGGTTTTGGCGGCCGTGGGAGGCAATGGCGGATATGCATGGAGCATCAGCGCCGGCAGCCTTCCTGCTGGAATCACGCTCAGTCCATCGGGTGTGCTGAGTGGCACGCCGACAGCGGCTCCAGGCAGCTATTCGTTCACGGCTCGTGTTGCTGACGCCCAGAACTGCGCTGCCACGCGGGCCTACACTCTGACGGTGGGCTGCCCGGCGGTCACGGTGAGTCCGCTGACTCTTCCTGCTGGAACGGCCACCATGGCTTACAGCCAGACTTTGACTGCAGATGGTGGCACGGGCCCTTACTCCTGGGATGTTCAAAGCGGTGCCCTGCCTTCTGGCATCACCTTGTCCCCATCGGGTGTGCTGAGTGGCACGTCATCCCTGGTTGGCGGCTTCAATTTCGTGGCCCGTGTCACGGATGCCAACCTTTGCACCGGAAGCCGGAGCTTCACGTTGAGCCTTTCCTGCCCGACGATTGCGCTCGCACCTGAATCCCTGCCAGCCGCCACGGTCGGACAGCCCTACCAGCAGACCGTCACCGCCTCTGGAGGCACGGGCCCTTATCAATGGACGGTCGTCAGTGGCTCCCTGCCTGCAGGTCTCAGCCTGGATTCGGCGGTGGGTAATGAAGTCAAGATCACGGGCACTCCGCTGTGTTCTGTCGGGGCGAACAGTTTTACGCTGGAAGCCCGTGATGCCCAAGATTGTGCTGGCACGAGAGGCTACATCCTCACGGTGAACTGCCCACCCCTGTCGATCAGCAGTGCCGCCCTGGCGAATGGCACCACGGGACAGGCCTATCATGCAACACTGGCTGCCACGGGTGGTGTGGCGCCCTACGTCTGGCAGTTGGTCAGCGGATCCCTGCCGCCTGGGCTCTCACTCTCACCCGCAGGTGTGATCTCTGGCGCTCCCACCTCGGCGACAACGGCGACCTTCACCGTTCAGGCGAGCGATTCCTGCACCTGCGTGGCGACCCGTTCATTGACTCTCACCACGGTCTGCCCCGTCCTGGCCGTCACGCCTGCCTCCCTGGCGGGTGGTTACCGTGGAGTGGCCTATGCACAGACGCTGATGACAGCTGGCGGAACGGCTCCCTACACCTTCAGCCTTGCGACAGGCAGCCTGCCCGCTGGATTGAGCCTCAGCAGTTCGGGAAGCATCACTGGCACACCTGCCGCCACAGGTTCTGCAGCGTTTGATGTCCAAGTGGTCGATGCCAATGGCTGTTCGATCACCACGCCATACAGCATCACGGTTGCCGGGCTCAGCCTGGGCAATCTTGTCTGGAATGATGCGGACCAGGATGGTGTCCTGGATGCGGGTGAAAATGGCATTTCGGGGGTGTCTCTGCAGCTCTTCAGAACGGACGATTTGATCATCGGAGATGCGGATGACAGCTCGCAGGGGACGACCAACACCAACGCCAGCGGTGCCTATGCCTTCACCGGGCTGGCTCCAGGAATGTACTACGTCAGGATCGCCACCCCACCTGTGTCCGCACCATTCTCCTCCGGCATCATTGTCAGCACGGATGATGGCGTGGATGGTGACAACAATGGTTCGCAGTCCGGCGGCAGTGGCACGGCGATCACCAGCCCGGTGATCACCCTCAACGTGGCGACCGAGCCCGGCAGCCTTGGCAGCGGCGATGTGGACAACACCGTCGATTTTGCCCTGCGCGCCGTGCCGACGGCCTCGCCTCTTCTGGAGTATGACCTCAATGCCTCCAGCAACGGCCTGCCTGCGCCTCCGAGCTACCAGAATCCATGCATCGTCAGTGCGGCGAAGATCCAGGTGGAGGAGGATCTGAACGGCCTGACCGATGTCAGCGAACCTGCCTATTCGGGGCCGATCAAAGGCGGGGCGCGCAGCCGCCGTGTCCGCGACTGGGATGATGCCCTGGATCCGGCTTATGATGTCACGCGCAGCAGCCTCAGCCAGCTTCGTGACAGTCTCTGGGTCCGCTTCGACATGGATCCGACGAGCACCGGAAACATCGGCCGTCTGCTCATGGATGTGCGGCGGGTCAATTCAACCTCGCCCGTCAATGGTCGGGCCTACCTGACCTGGCGTGATGGCTCCAGTTTCCACACCGCCCGGACGGATGTGTTTGTCATCGCCGCCCAGCCAGCGTGGTACTCGATGAACCTGAACTGGAGCAGCTTCCTCGGAGGCGCCACGGCCCTGCCATCCGGCGCTGCGCTCGCGGGCAAGTCCTTCCTCCTGGAAGTTTACCTCTGGGGTGGTGACAGCACCGGCTATGTGGACTTTGACAACCTTGTCCTCGAAGGAGCTGCCACCTGTGCTCCTCCGACCCTGAGCCTGGGTGATTTCGTGTGGTCCGACCTGAACTGCAATGGTCTCAAGAACCCTCGTGAGCCGGGCATTGCCGGGCTTGCGGTGGAGTTGTGGCGCTCGGGTCCGGACAACATCACGAACACGGCGGACGACATCCTGCATGCCAGCACCCTTACGGATGCCAACGGCTACTACCTCTTCACCGGGCTCGCGGCTGGCAGCTACTTCGTCCGCATACCATCACCTTCGGGAGACTGGCCGACGGCATCACCGGCCGTCAGCCTGGACAACGGAGTGGACAACGACAGCAATGGTCTGCAGCCCGGAGGAAGTGGCACGGCAACGACCAGCCCGATCCTGAACCTGGCCTTGAATGCCGAGCCTGGAAGCTCGGGCAGCACCAACCGGGACATGACGGTGGACTTTGGCTTCTGCGCCAACATGAGCATCGGAAACCTGGTGTTCAGCGACCTCAACAACAACGGCCTGGTGGATGCAGGGGAAGGCGGCGTTTCAGGCGCGCAACTGGAGCTCTTCTCCTCCGTCAACACCACCGTCAATGATGGCGATGATGTGAAGGTGGGCAGCACGCTGGTGACCGGCGCTGACGGCCTCTTCAGCTTCACGGGGCTGAGCATCGGCCGCTACTACATCAAGCTCACACCTCCGCTGTCTCATCCGCGACGCAGCAGTGTCAGCAGCAGTTCGGACAACGGCGTGGACAACGACAGCAACGGCATCACCCAGTCGGCACGAGGCGAGCCCGTGTACTCCATGATGATCACCCTGTCGGCTTTGACCGAGCCCGGGAACCTGCTGGCGCCGTTTGGCGGCAATGCGGAGTACACCATCGACTTTGGCCTGCGCCCCTCCTTCGTGACGGTGGGGAACCTCGTTTTCAGGGATGGCAACAGCAACAACCGCTACGACAGCGGGGAAGGGGTGAACGGCGTGCGTGTGGACCTGCTGGATGAAAACGGCGTCTTTGTGCGTTCCGTGACCACCAGCGGCAGCACCACGAGCACGCGCGGCACCTACCAGTTCAGCAATGTCATTCCCGGCCGTTACTACGTCCGTATTCCTCCCACGGAGTTCAGTTCTGGGATGCCTCTGGCCAACACGCTTTCGATCGGCCCTGCAACCCCTGCGGATGACTCCCTGGATGACAGTCAGGCAGACGGTGACAGCGGCGTGGACAATGCGACACCGGCCTCGAATGGCATTTCCAGTCCGCTGCTCAATCTCGCGGAAGACAGCCTTCCGACCAACAGCAATGGTGAGAGCGGCTTCCGCAACACCCTGGACGACGGGGATGATGACAATGGCAACATGACGGTGGACTTTGGCTTCCGCAGCACGGGGCCAAGTGAGACGGGCTGCTACCACTTTGTCTTTGGCGATGACAACCAGGACGGCACCACGCTTTCCATGGGCTCCGAGTGGCAGCCCCTTCAGGCCTATGACTTCACCTATGCGGCCAACATCGCCTACATCGACAACTTTGACCTGGTCTATGATGCTGCGACCAAGCGTCTTGCCCTGGATGCCAGCTTCACACAGCTCAGTGGACGGCGGGTGGACGCCTTGTGGATGCTGGTGAGCACAGGTGGCAATCCTGCCTCCGCCGATCATGCGGTGATCTATGTGGATGGCTTCAACCGTGCTTCGCCTCAGATGACGATCTACCGCTACGATCCATCGAAAGGAGCCACCAGCTGGCAGAACAGCGCCAACCTGATGCTCAGCACAGCTCCGGGGGGAGCCAACGGCGCGGATGTGCTCCAGAATAAAGTCACCGAGACTGGGGCATCCGTCCGCTTCCAGTTCGTCATTGATGTCAATCGTGTGAACTCGGCGGCCAACTGGCCTGCGATGTCGCTCGGGTCTTCCTGGCAGGGACTGCTGATGGCGGGCAGCGCGGGTCTGGTGCTGCGCATGGTGGATCTCGATGCGGCCCCGGCCTACGATGCCAGCGGCGGACTCACCGCCTTCACCTACACGCCTGGTGCCACCACCCAGGGCACCTTTGAGACGGACAGTGCGGGGGTCTTCACGATTTCCACGGAGCCCTGCTCCACCTCGCCGTGGGTGAGCCTTGGGAACCTGGTCTGGAGCGACACCAACAACAACGGACTCAAGGATGCCTCGGAACTTGGGGTGAGCGGGGCCACGCTCCAGCTGTTTGATCCTGGGGCTGACGGTGTTGCGGGCGGCAGTGGCGTGAATGCTGACATCCAGGTGGGTTCCTCCCTGGTCACGGCCAGCTCAGGTGCCTATGCCTTCACCAACCTGGTGCCCGGCAAATACTACGTCCGCCTGACACCTCCGGTGAATTTCCCGGTCACGGGCGGAGTGGTCGTGGTCAACGATGACAACACCGACAATGACAACAACGGTTCTCAGTCTGGTGGGCCGGGTTCTGCGGTCTTCAGTCCGGTGATTGACCTCTCGGTCGGAGCCGAGCCAGCAAGCGCGGTGGATGGCGATGGCACCAGCGGCAATGCGACGCTGGACTTTGGCCTCTGGAGCGGCTTCACGGTCGGCGATCTTGTGTGGAGCGACCTCAACAACAACGGCCTGCGTGATGCCGGTGAAAGCGGTGTCGGTGGTGTGACGGTGGAGCTGATGAATCCGGGTGCGGATGGTGCTGTGGGTGGCGCGGGTCTGAATGCTGACACGGTGCTGCAAACCACCTCGACCAGCAGTTCGGGTGCCTATTCCTTCCGCACTTTCGCTGCGGGCCGGCATTACGTGCGCATCACGCCTACGGCTTCCTTGTCGCTGGTCAGTTCTGTGGCTGTGATTTTGGACAACGGCGTCAACAATGACAACAACGGCATCCAGCCCGGTGGTGCGGGCAGCGACATCCATTCCATGGTGTTTGAGCTCTCACCAGCCACTGAGGCGGGCAGCACAGGCACCACCAACAATGAAACCACCATTGATTTCGGCCTGCGCGGCTGCCCTGCGATGAGCATCAGCCCGACTTCGCTGCCTGTGGTCACGCTGGGAACTCCCTACAGCCAGACGCTGAGTGGCAGCGGCGGGAACACGCCTTACACCTGGAGCCTCGCTGCGGGCACGCTGCCTTCCGGCCTCACCCTCAGCAGCAGCGGCCTGCTGAGTGGCACGACCACGGCGGCGACTGGAAATTACAGCATCACCGTCCGGCTCACCGACCTTTCAGGCTGCCAGATCACGCGCGCCTACACCTTGACGCTGGCTTGTCCGGCCCTGACCATTTCACCCACCACTCTTTCTGGAGCGAGCCAGGGCACGGCCTACAGCCAGAGCCTCACGGCTTCAGGTGGAGTGAGCCCATATGTGTGGTCTTTGCAGGGTGGAACGCTGCCTCCAGGCCTTGTCGTCAGCTCAGCTGGTGCGCTAAGCGGCACCCCGACGACTCCTGGCAGCTACACCTTCACGCTGCGAGCCACGGATGCGCGCACCTGCGTGGTCGATCGCAGCTACACACTGGCCGTCGCCTGCCCTGCAATCACCGTCGGACCAAGTTCACTGGCAAACGGTGTCCTGGGAGCAGCCTACGCTGAAGTAACACTGACTGCGAGTGCCGGTACCGCCCCTTACACCTGGAGTTATACGGGCTCACTTCCCGCTGGCATGAGCCTCACCAGCAGTGGTGTGCTTGGGGGAACCCCAACAGGGGCTCCTGGAACCTACCCGATCACGGTGACGGTGAGGGACGCCAACCTCTGCTCTGCCAGCCGTGCGCTGACACTCAATGTGAGCTGCGGCACCTTCAGCATCACGCCCGCCACGCTGCCCCCCGCCACGCAGTATGCCGCCTATGCTTCGCAGACGCTTTCCGCCAGTGGTGGCAGCGGCCCGTATGTGTGGTCGATCAGCAGCGGCTCTCTGCCTGCTGGAATGACGCTGACCAGCGCCGGGGTGCTTGGTGGCACGCCTTCAGCGGCGCCGGGCTCTTATCCCTTCACAGTCCGGGCCACGGATGCCTACAACTGTCAGAGCACACGGTCCTACACCCTGGTGTTGAACTGCCCGCCGGTGGCTGTCACTACCAGCAGCCTTGCTGGAGGCGTTCAATACACGAGCTATTCCCAGACGTTGAGTGCCAATGCGGGCACGGCTCCTTACACATGGACGATCTCCAGTGGGGCTCTGCCGACGGGGCTCAACCTCAGCAGCGGCGGTGTCATCAGCGGCAGTCCGTCTCAGCTGGGCACGTTCAACATCACGGCCCGTGCGCAGGATGCAAATGGCTGTGCCGCCACACGCAATCTCAGCCTGACCATCGCCTGCCCGGTGATCACGCTTACCCCCACCAGCCTCTCCGAGGCCCAGGTGAATGTGGCCTACAGCCAGCAACTGAGCGCCACGGGCGGGACAGCGCCATACACTTTCACCCGCACCTCCGGCGTGCTGCCTGCGGGCATGACGCTGACCTCCCAAGGCTTGTTGTTTGGCTCACCGACATCGGCTCCAGGCAGCTATGCCTTCACGGTGCAGGCCACGGATGCCTCAGGAACCTGCTCGGGCAGCCAGAGTTACACCTTGGTGCTGAAGTGCGGTGTGCTCGCGCTCAGTCCCGCCACCTTCTCAAACGCCACCGTGGGTTCGAGCTATTCGGCCAGCCTGCTGACCAGTGGCGGCACGGCTCCCTACACCTATTCCGTCTCTGCTGGCAGTCTTCCTGCGGGACTCAGCCTCGCTCCGACGACTGGCCTGCTGAGTGGCACTCCGACCACGGCCACGACAGCCTCCTTCACCATCGAGAGCCGCGATGCTTTCGATTGCGTGGCCACCCGTGCCTACACCCTGACCGTCGTCTGTCCGTCCATCACAGTCGTTCCTGATTCGCTTCCGGATGCCTATTACAATCTGCCCTACAGCCAGCTTCTCACGGCGACAGGCGGCACGGGGCCCTATGTGTGGAGCATTGTGGCAGGTGTGCCGCCTCCGGGCATCACGCTCAGCAGCTCAGGGTTGCTCTCTGGCACAAGCACCACCTTTGGCGCGGCTTCTTTCAGTGTGCGTGTCACCGATGCCTATGGCTGTCAGGCCACCCTGCCGATCTCCCTGACCGTGAAGGGGCTTTCCATTGGTGACCTTGTCTGGGACGACATGAACTTCAACGGCGTAAGGGATGCGGGTGAGCCAGGAGTCAAGGATGTCGTCGTGCAGCTCTGGGATCCGGGTGCGGATCATGCCATCGGAGGCACGGGGCCTGATGCCGATGTGCAGATTGGAGCCGACAAGACCACCAGCGTCTTCGGCACCTATGCCTTCCACAATCTGCTGCCAGGCCACTATTACATCCGGGTGCTTCCGCCCTCGAACCTTCCCATTCCTGGCGGCAGCCCCGTGGATGTGGACGATGGCGCCGACAATGACAACAACGCTGCCCAACAGCCTGACGGCTATGGCACCGTGATTTATGGTCCTGTGGTTGAGCTGACCACGGCCGGTGAGCCGACGGATGACGACCTGGATCACGACACGGACTTTACGGTGGACTTCGGCCTCTTCCGTGGTCTGGCCGTGGGTGATGCAGGAAGCTATGTCTGGTCGGATTCCAACGACAACGGCCTGAAGGACGCTGAGGAAAGCGGCCTTGATGGAGTGTCTGTCGAACTCTGGCAGGCTGGAGCTGATGGCCGGGTGGGCGGTCTGGATGATCAGATGCGCGCCACTGTGACGACCAGCAGCGGTGGCAGGTACAGCTTCGGTGGCCTGCCGCCAGGAGCCTACTACATCCGCATCCCGACACCACCGTCGGACCATCCTTTGTCCAGTTCGACCACGGTTCTTGAGGACAATGGAACTCCTGATGATGACAACGGACATCAGGTTGGTGCTGGCAGCATTTACAGCCCGGTCTTCCAGCTCAGTCCGGGGGATGAAGTGGCTGGCGGTGGCTACAATGACAACAGCCTGGATTTCGGTCTCCTTTCGGTGGAGCCGACGATCTATCTCTCCGCGACCCAGGATGACAGCATCCAGACCTACAGCAGCGCCGATGGGCGATACACTGGCAATCTCGTCACGGCCTTCGGCACCCTGCACAACCAGGGTGACGGCAATCCCTTCGATGTTCCCTACAGCTTGGAGCTTGGTCCAGACGGACAATGGTATGCCGCCCACTTTGGCAGCGGCAATCTCTACCGTATTGACAGCTCCACGGGTGCTCAGAGTGCGGCTGTTCTAAACAAGGCTGGCGTGACGATCAGTGAGGTGCAGACCTTCGCCTTTGGCCCCGAAGGTGACTTCTATGTCGTCGATCATGTGGGCGGACGCATGGTCCGCTTCCAGGGGCCTCTGGGAGCCTCTCCTGGCGCTCCGCGGGGATCAGCACCCTTCACTTACATTGCACGCAATGGCATTCAGGACATCGCCTTTGGTCCTGACGGCAACTTGTATGTCGTCATTCAGGATGGCAGCACGCGAAACGTCAGCCGTTACAATGCAAGCACGGGCGAGTTCTTGAATGTCGTCGTGTCCGATCTGGCCGTCGCCACGATGGTGTCAGGTGGCCAGCCTGCCCCCATCCTGTCGGGCATCGACATCCACGGCTCGATCCTTTACGGCATGAACAAATCGGATGGTGAGATCTTCCGCGTCTCGCTGGCCGATCCAGGTGCTCCTGGGGCCCCACAGCTGGTGACCACCATCAGCAGTGCCGGGCTTGGCGATGTGGATGCGCGTGATCTGGAGTACAATCCTGCGAATGATCGACTCTACGTCACCGGTTATTCCTGGGCCAAGCCGGTCATTGGAGGCACCTACACGCATGGCGCCATGCTGCGCATTGATCCAGCTGGGGCTCCCAACGGCCTTGTGGAGGTCTTTGAGGCGCCTATTCCCAGCCCTCCAGGACCCAACAACGAGATCTGGTCGGGACCTCGTGACATCGCCTTGGGCAAGCCCCGTGCCACACAAGCGCAGAGCGTGGCTGTGGGCAGCATGGTTTGGAATGATGCCAACGGCAATGGAGTCCACGATGCCGGAGAAAACGGGCTTCCTGGCGTCCGGGTCGAGCTCTGGCGTGATGCTGATGGCAGTGTCGCCAACGGTGCCGAGGCCCGCATCGGATGGACCTTCACGAACTCACGCGGGATGTACTACTTCTCTGGGCAGGCACCTGGCGTTTATCAGCTCAAGATTCCCGCCTCCAACTTTGTCGATGGCCAGCCACTGGCTGGAGCTGGTGTGAGCAGTGGTGTCACAAGCTCTGCCGACAACCAGCTGGATGGCGACGACAATGGCATTCAGACCGGAGGCAGCAAGACGGAGGTGGTCAGCCCTCTGATCACGCTCACCCCGGGCGGTGAACCTCTGGGGGATGGCAACACGGCTGCGGAATCCAAATCCGGTGGGGATCTCGATGACTCCACCATCACGGCCTACAGCACGGATGCCAGCGGAGACATGACGGTGGACTTCGGCTTTGTGGAGCCTGGCGTGATGGGGATCGGAAACCTTGTGTTTGATGATGCCAACGGCAACCGCCGCTATGACAACGGCGAAGGCTTGGATGGCGTGGTCGTGCAGCTCTACTACTGGGGTCAGACACCTGGTGTGAACCAGCCTGTGGCCTCGACGGTCACTTCGGGCGGCGGCCGGTACCTCTTCAGCGGCCTGTGGCAGGGCCAGTACTTTGTTCACCTGCCAGCCGTGCAGTTCCAGGCTTCCGGAGATTTGCGCGGCCTGTTCAGTCTTGAGGGCGTGCAGGCGGGTGACGATGATGTCGGCGAGGATTCCATCGATTCGCTGCAGCCTCATGTGCACGGCATCAGCACCGGCCGGGTGATCCTCACCACGGATTCGACTCCGGTGAACAGCGGTTCGGAGACCGGCTTCGACCGGAACAGCGATGATGCCAATGATGCCAACATCGATCTCACGGTGGATGTCGGCCTCTTCCGGCCCGTCGCGATCGGCAACTTGGTCTATCTGGACGACAACTCGAACGGCAGGGCTGACAGCGGTGAGGGATTGGATGGAGTGACGGTCGAGCTTTTCACCTCAACCCAGGACCCGAACTCAGACACGCCGGTGGCCACCACCACCACCGAAGATGGTGGCAAGTATCTGTTCAGCTTCATCAGACCTGGGAATTACCTCGTGCACATTCCGCGGGAGATGTTCGCCAGCCAGGGCCAGAACGTCGGGCCACTTTACCGCCGGGTGAGCGTGAATGAGGGTCTGGCCGGGGATGATGATGCCGGTGAGGATGGACGCAACGACAGCAACCCTGAAGATGAGGGCGTGACTTCGTTTGTCGTCACGGTGTTCCCTGGAGCATGTCCGACCGATCTTTCGGGAGAGACAGGCATCGATGGCAGCACGGACAATGAGAACGATGCCTCCGTGGACCTGACTGTGGACTTTGGCTTCCAGAGTCCGGTCGGCATCGGCAACCTGGTGTTTGTGGATTCCAATTCGAACGGCAAGGCCGAGCCGAATGAAGGGATCGACGGTGTGAAGGTCGAGGTCTATCGCGGCGACCAGACACCGGGACTGAATGAACCGCTGTTCACCACGGCGACGGCTAATGGCGGCAAGTACGCCTTCAACTACCTTTCTTCCGGCACCTACATCGTGTTCATCCCCGCCTCCCAGTTCATTCCTGGAGCAGTGCTGGGCGATGTGGTCTCGCTCACCGGTGCACAGCTGGGGGATGGTGATGACAACACCGGTGAAGACGGCATCGACAGTGCCACTCCGGCCGTCACCGGCATCCGCAGCCGCCAGATCACGCTGAGTGTCAACATGGCTCCCGTGGACAGCGGCACGGAGAAAGGGCTTTATCCAAACGATGACGACTTCGATGACGACAACTTCAACCTCACGGTGGACTTTGGATTCTCGAGCGCCAATCCCAACGCGGTGGGTGTCGGCAACCTTGTCTTCCTCGATGCCAATGCCAACGGCATCCATGATGAGGGCGAGGGACTGGATGGCGTGACCGTGCATTTGCACGCCGGAGCTGCGGATCCTCTGACGGCGACTCCCGTTCGCTCCACGGTGACTTCGGGTGGTGGCACCTACATCTTCAGCGGCCTCGATGCCGGTGATTACAAGGTTCACATTCCGCCTTCACAGTTCCAGGCCGGAGCGCCTCTGCATGGTTGGAGTTCATTCCCCGGTCAGGGTGGTGATGACGGCCTGGATGACAACATGGATGAAAACGGCAGTGATGCGGACCCTGTGGTCAACGGTGTCACCTCGAACGTCTTCACGCTCGCTCCGGACAGTGAGCCAGTGAACTACCTCTCTGAGTTCGGTCACGAGGCGTTCATGGATGACACCAATGATGACAACACCGACCTCACGGTGGACTTTGGTTTCTGGCGCCCTGTCAGCGTTGGCAACCTGGTCTTTGTGGATGGCAACTACAACGGCCGTGCCGAAGCCGGCGAAGGACTTGCCGGCATCGAGGTTCAGCTGTTCCGTGAAGGTGATGCTCCGCTTTTTGGTGACCAGCCTGTGGGCAGTGCCACGACGGATGCCGAAGGCCGCTACCTGATCGAGGACGTCCCTCCGGGAAGCTATTTCCTGCATCTGTCCTGGACGCATTTCACAGCTGGCGGGCCACTTCATCACTTCGCTAGCGTGGCCGGTGTCCAGAACCTGGATGATGACCTGGGTGAGGATGGTGTGGATGAGGCCCGCCCGGACATTCACGGCATCAGCACGGCGGTTTTCACCTTGAGCAGCACCGGATGCCCGGTGGGTGCGGCGGAAAACGGCCTCTTTGGAACTTCCGATGACGCTGCAGATCCTGCATCCGACCTCACACGCGACTTCGGTTTCGTGCCTCGTGTGCAGATCGGCAACCTTGTCTTCAAGGATGCGAATTCGGACGGCATCTATGACCCGAATGTCGAACTCGGTCTGGATGGAATCACCGTTCAGCTGTGGTCATCCAGCTCTTCGGCTACAAGCCCACTTGCCAGCACAGTTACGACCGGTGGAGGTCTTTATGCCTTCAACGTCGCTCCGGGCGGCTATCATTTGCGGATTCCCGCTGCCCAGTTTGCGGCTGGTGCGCCAGCGGAGAACCTGGTCGCCGTAGCGGCCACGCCCAACAGCACCGGTGTCTATGTGGACGACGACCTGGGGCAGGATGGCTATGTGAATGGTGCTGACATCGCCACGGGGGGCATCCGCACGGCGAACTTCACCGTGCTGCCTGGCCTCGCACCTTCTGATGCCAATGGCGAGACGGGTTTCTTGTTCTATGAAGACGACTCTTTCGAGGGCGACTCGGACCTGACGATGGACATCGGGCTGGCCTCGAAACCGCTTTATGTGGGCAACCTTGTTTTTGCGGATGGAAACTCGAACGGGCGTTTTGATGCGGCCACCGAGACAGGAGTCGCCGGTGTGAAGGTGGAGCTTTATGCTGTGGGATCCCTCCCTGGAGTGGACTTGCCGCTGGCCAGCGCCTACACGGCTTCCTCGGGAGCTTACCTGCTCAAGGCTCCTGGCGCAGGGCAGTATGTGGTGCATGTGCCTGCCTCGGAGTTTGCTGCGGGAAGGCCGCTGGCAGGAGCCGGTCCGGCCAGCGGATTTGGCGATGATGATGGCAGTGATGACGATGCCGGTGAGGACACCCTGCCAGCGGAAGATCCTTCATCCACCGGTGTCACCAGCATCGTCTTCAACCTCGCTTATGGCACGGAGCCCACTGCCTCCAGCGAGACCGGATTCCAAGGCAGCACCGACGATTCGATGGATGCCGATTCTGACCTCACGATTGACCTGGGCTTCACGGATGTGGCTCCCGCCCAGGCCCTCTCGATCGGCAACCTGGTGTTCCGTGATGCCAATCACAACCTGAAGGCGGATGCAGGTGAAGGTGTGGCGAATGTCTGGATGCTGCTTTATTCCGGTACGCAGGCCGTGACCAGCCAGCCTGTGGGTTCCACCTACACGGACAGCCAGGGACGTTACCTTTTCACAGGCCTGCCTCCGGGCACCTACACCGTTCATGTCGCGGCAGACAACTTCAAGGCATCCGTACCGCACGCCAGTGGAGCACCCGGACCGCTCTACCGCACCCAGTCGCTGCGTTATCATCAGGAGACGGCTGGTGACGACAATGCCGGGGAGGATGGTCTGGATGTGCAGAATCCTGAGCAGGTTGGTGTGACTGCCCTGCCGGTGGTCATCAGCGCAGGTGCTGCTCCGGTGGGTGCGGCTGAGGGCGGTCTGTTTGGTGCCTCGGATGATGCTTCGGACAACCTGGGCTACCTGGACATCGACTTTGGCTTCGACACCCGCATCGGGCTTGGGAACCTCGTCTTCCGGGATGTGAATCTGAATGGTCGCTTCAATGCGGGCACGGATGCGGTGCTGGCAGGGGTTCAGGTCCAACTGCGCCATGTGGATGCCACGACAGGCCAGGACCGCCTGGTGGCCAGCACCATCAGCCTCGCGGATGGCAGCTATCTTCTCCATGCCCCGCCTGCTGTGGCTCCTCACAAGTATTACCTGCACCTTCCAGCCGGTCAGTTCAGTGCCGGCGGGGTCTTGCACCTGTTGCAGCCAGCTGGGGCAGGGGATGCCCAGGGGGCAGATGATGACTTCAGTCAAGATCTGCTGGCCTCGGCCAACGTCGCCACGAGCGGGGCTTCCACAGCCCAGAACACCAGTGACATGCTGCCGGGCCTGCTGCCCACTGATGCTTCTGGTGAAACCGGCTTTGGCGCCAGTTCTGACAACAATGAAGATGCGAATGTGAACCTGACCTTTGACCTGGGGCTGAGGGTTGACGAGAACAGCCCTCTGAAGCTCGGCAACCTCGTCTTCGAGGATCTGAACGGCAACGGCCGTTACGATGCTGGCGAAGGTGTCGGAGGGGTGCCGCTGAGGTTGTTCCGCGCGCAGGATGATCCGCAGACAGCCTCACCGCTTGCCACCACCGTGAGCTCCACGACAGGCAGTGAGTTGGGGCGCTATGAATTCGCAGGGCTGGCTCCCGACAGCTATTTCGTGCACGTGCCAGCCTCTGCCTTTGCTGCTGGCGGGCCGTTGCATCAGAAGGTGTCCCTGTCTGGGTGGCAGGAAGGGCCTCTGGGGCAAAGTGCCGGAGATGACAACGCGGGTGAGGATGGCGTGGATGAAGGCCATCCGGAGCTCACGGGAGTTCGCTCGACAGTGGTTCAGCTTGTCCCTGGCCAGCAGCCTGCGACGACCGTGCAGGAAGGCGGTTTCCTGGGCAGTTCTGATGATACGGATGACATGAACGGCAACCTCACGCTGGATCTCGGCTTCACGGCATCTTCCGCCAACATCCTCACCATGGGGGTGATTGCTCCCAGTGCGCCTCTGTCCACCATCTACAGCAGTGCCATCGTTGTGACTGGTGGCACGGTTCCCTATGCCTTCACCCAGGTGTTGGGCAGTCTGCCCGCCGGACTGAGCCTGAATGCCACCACAGGCCTCGTTTCAGGCATCCCCACGATTTCTGGCTCCTTCTCCTTCACCATCGCGGTGACTGATGCTGCGGGTCGTGTGGGCGCACGAACCTACAACATCTCTGTTGGTGCTGGAGCGCCTCTTGCAGAACGTGAGCGCAACACCATGAGCCCGGCTGCTGCTGTGGAGGCTGATGGGCCGCTGACCTTTGTGGTCTGGCAGAAGGAGCATCCGGGAGCACCTGCGGATGATACGGATGCCGATGCCGCAGCCAACCTCGCTGAATATGCCCTGGGCACGAATCCGGCCTCGGGAGCCTCTCAGCCAAGCTTCAGGTTGGTCAGCGATGCTACGATTGGGCGTGTGGATGCGCTGATGGTGCGTCCGACGGGTGGTCGAGGTGATGTGCGCTATCATCTGAGTGCGAAGCCAGACGCTCGTGCCGAGCAGTGGACTCGCCTCAGCATCACGCCTGCGATCACGCAGAACAACGATGGCACGGAATCGGTGCGTTACCCGGATGTCGCCTCCAGCAGCATCTTCGCAGGCCGGGTTTCGGGGCTGGTCCGCCTGGAGGTCCAGCTGGATGCCGATCTTGATGGCACTGCGGAGGCCACGACGGGGCTGGCGCCTCAGGGCTGGCTGCGTCGAACCATCCATGACCGCACGACCCTGTCGCTGCCGCTGCTCAAGGATGCAGTCTTCACGGGCCAGATCACGGCTGTG
>CALDGV010000217.1 GCA_937941745.1 uncultured Prosthecobacter sp.
ATGTTCTCCGCATGCGCACGGCTGGTGACCAACAGGGCATCTCCGGCAGAGACCACGATCAAATCCTGCACGCCGAGAAGGGCCACATGCTGGCCGGTCTGGGAAAAGACCAGATTGTTGGCCGCGCCGATCTGGGAAAAGGCGCAGTTGTGCTGGTTGCCGTCGTCATCGCACTTCAAGTAGCGGCCGACGCTGGTCCAGTTGCCCACGTCGTCCCAGTCGAAGGTGGCCTCGACGTTCAGCACACGCGAGGCCCGCTCCATCAGAGCATAGTCAATGGAGAGCTTGGGCAGCTTGCCGAACTGCTGGGCGACGGTGGCCATGAAGTCCTTGGAACCTCGGAGTTCGGAAATGAAGTCTGCCAGAGCCGGACAATGACGGCTGAGTTCGCTGAAGATGGCCGGAATCGTCCAGATGAACATGCCCGCATTCCAGGTGAAGGTTCCCTGGCTGATGAAATGCTCGGCAAGGTCGGGGTTGGGCTTCTCCCGGAACCGCACCACTTCATAAACTCCGCCGCTGTCCTCAATGCCCGGAAGGGCGGCACGCCGGCCGCGCTCCACATAACCATAGCTGGGGCAGGGCCAGGTGGGCTTGATGCCTATGGTGACCAGCGCATTGCCCACCTCGGCAGCCTGCATCGCCGTGGTCATCACCCGCTGAAATTCATCCTTGTTCTGAATCAGATGATCCGCCGGAAGGACCATCATGGTGGCGCTGGGATCACGGGCCACGACCCAGCCTACCGCCAGGGCGATCGCAGGTGCCGTGTCTCTTTTCTCCGGCTCAGCGATGATGTTCTCGGCGGGAAGCTGCGGGAGCAGCGCCCGGACGCCCGCTTCCTGGACTTTGTTGGTCAGCACCAGGATGTTTTCTTTCGGAAGCAGCCCTTCGAGACGTTCGACCGTCATTTCCAGAAGGGTCTTGTCGCCAAAAAGTTTCAAGAGCTGCTTGGGCAGGGCATCCCGGCTGATGGGCCAAAAGCGCTGGCCACTACCGCCAGCGAGGATGAGAGCATATCGGGAGGACGTCGCGGAGGTCATTCAGGAGGATGATCATGGAAGTGATCCGCGAGACGGGCAAATTCCACTTTGGAGAATGTGTGGATCTGCTATCATTTCAGCTGTCATGCCTCCCGAAACTTCTGTCGAAAGCCGTTACGAGTCCTACGCCAACATCATCGCCCCTGCTGCTGCCGGCTGCGCGCTGGGTATCCTTTTTGGTCGGGGCATGAGCCGCAGTTCCTCCAACATCATCGCCCTCACCCTGCTGGCGGCGAGCGCTGCGGTGGCGGCCCCGGTGATCACAGGCCTGGTGGAGCGCACCGCGAACAGCCCACGCACCGATCGCGGCAGCCGTCGCCGCCTCGAAGGCATCCGCAGCCAGAGCCCGGAAGATGAACTGAAAAACTTCTTCGTGGATTCACCCGAGGCGCTCGTGCCCTGAGTTTCCGCATCGGTGTGACTGGGAGGAAGAAGCCTGCTTCCGCGCCGTTGAATCGTTCATGCGCGCCCTGCTTGCCTTCATCCTGCTCCTTGGAATCACTGCCGCACTCACGGCGGCTCCGAATGTGGTTTTGATCATCAGCGACGATCAAGGCTACCCCGACCTCGGCTGCATCGGCAGCAAGCCGTTGGTCACCCCCAACCTGGACAGGCTGGCTTCGGAAGGCGTCCGGGGAACCAGCTTTTATGTGACCTGGCCTGCATGCACCCCGTCGCGTGGCAGCGTGCTGACCGGACGCTACCCGCAGCGCAACGGCCTCTACGACATGGTGCGCAATGACATGGTGAACTTCGGCCACCACTTCAGCGCGGAAGAGTATGCCGTCTCCCCCGAGATGACTCTTGGCCTCGATGTGCGCGAAGTGACCTTGGGCGACATGCTGAAAAAGGCAGGCTACGCCACCGGCTGCGTCGGCAAGTGGGACATGGGGCAGGCCAGACGCTTCCTGCCGCTGCAGCGCGGCTTCGACTTCTTCTACGGCCACGGCAACAACGGCATCGATTACTACACTCACGAGCGCTATGGCGTGCCGTCGCTGTTTGAGGGGAATGCGAGGACGGAGAAGGACAAAGGCATTTATGCCACCGACCTCTTTCGACGCGAAGCCCTGCGCTTCGTTGGCCAGCATGCAGGCAGGCAGCCTTTCTTCCTCTACCTGGCCTTCAACGCCCCCCACAGCGCCTCGACGTTTGGAGAAGGAACCGTCGAAGGTTCCAAAAAAAAGGCCGAAGGCGTGCAGGCTCCGGAAAAGTACGTCTCCCTTTATCGCGGAAAGGTGGAGGATGAACGGCTCGCCCGCTACTGCGGTGCGGTCACCTGCATGGACGAGGCGATTGGAGCGGTGATGCAGGCGGTCGAAAAAGCCGGCCAGAAGGACAACACGCTTTTTCTGTTCATGTCCGACAACGGAGGCAGCGGAAATGGCGGGAATGCGCCGTTGAAAGGCAGCAAAAGCACCATGTGGGAGGGAGGCTTGAGGGTGCCCTTCATTGCCTGCTGGCCCGGCAAGCTTCCCGCAGGAAAGGTCACGGATGAATTCCTCACCTCGCTGGAGTTGGTGCCCACCCTGCTCGCAGCCACAGAAGCACCTGCTCCCGAGGGAGTTCGGCTGGACGGCTTCAATATGCTGCCAGTGCTGCGTGGCGAGGCGCCCTCCTCACGCCAGGAGATGTTCTGGCAGCGGCGCGGTGACAAGGCAGCACGCTTCCAGAATTGGAAGTGGCTTTCTTCCGTCAAGGGCAAAGGCCTGTATGACTTGAGCAAGGACCTTGGCGAAAAGCATGACCTGTCCAAGGAGAAGCCCGAAGTCGCCCGCATGATGGAGGAAAAATTCAGCCGGTGGCGTGCCGAGATGGATGCCAGCGAGCCGCGCGGCCCCTTCCGTGACTATTGAGCCTCCTGAGATGTCTCAAAAGTGCCGACTCCTTGTTCGAGTGCCGCGCGCGCAGCCTCCACTTCTGCCTCTTTCTTGCTTTTCCCCAGGCCACGCCCGAGTTCGCGGCCGCCCCAGGTCACAGCCGCCACAAAGGATTTGGCGTGATCCGGCCCGCTTTGCTCCACGATGCGGTATTTGGGCGACTCGGGGCTGATGGCCTGCAGCCTTTCCTGAAGCTGGCCTTTGGGATTCTGATCATCCGGTTCATCTCCCAGCAGCTCGATCTCGGGATGAAAAAGGCGCGTAGCCAGCCCTCGCGCCGCCTCCATGCCTCCGTCCAAAAAAACAGCACCTGCCACCGCCTCCAGGGCATCCGCCAGAGAGGAGTCCCGCTCGCGGCCGCCATGGCTTTCCTCTCCACGGCCCATGAGCAGGAATCCACCGAGCTGGATGCGCCGCGCCACCCGGGCCAGGGCCTTTGTGGATACAAGCTGGGCACGGACTTTTGTCAGCAGCCCTTCATCGGCCTCGGAGTAGCGCTGAAAAAGCAGTTCGGAGAGCAGCAGCTGGATCACCGCATCCCCCAGGAACTCCAAACGTTGATTGTCCGGCTGGGTGCGCTGGGTTTCGTAGCCCAGACTTGCATGTGTAAGGGCCTGGGTCAGCAGAGCCGGATCTTGAAAACGATGGCCGAGGATGGATTCCAGAAGTTCCATGAGGCGCGGTCAGGCGGCGGGCTGAATCAATGACGCCGCGAAAAGGTGGGGTGATCGACGGGGCTCGAACCCGCAACAACCAGAATCACAATCTGGGGCTCTACCATTGAGCTACGACCACCATCTCGCGGCGGCGATAGTAGTGCATTCGTCCAAGCGCGCCAGTGGTTTTTTCGGTTGTAATCAGCCCAGCCTCCAGCACTCTGGCTCCTTCATGAGTTCCACGCCCAATCGTTCCTTTTCGCAGCCCTCTGGCTTTACCCGCATCAACCCGCCCCGCCCAGCGGCAGGGACGGGTTCAGGTGCTGCGGGCGGCGGACAGAAGACGGGCGGCACTGGTGGCAGCACCGCCTCCCGCACAGGCAGCGGCGCAGGAGGTCCGCAACGCACAGGCGGCGGAACAGGTGGCGCTCCACGCCCGGGCGGCAGCACCGGCGGCCCACAGCGCACGGGAGGCGGCCCTGGTGGCCATCGCCCCGGCGGGCAGGGTGGCGGCCATCGTCCAGGCGGCCAGCGCAGTGGCGGCGGTCGTCCTCAGCAGCGCAATGCTCCCCAGCAGCGCCGCCCTGAGCCGCCCAAGGAAGACGTCAAGGAGAAGGAGGAGGCCATTGAGCTCGAAGGCGTGATCACCGCCGTTCTTGCCGGCACCATGTTCCGCGTGAAGCTGAAAAACGAACATGAAGTCCTGGCGCACATCTCCGGCAAAATGCGCAAGAAATTCATCCGTCTGGTCATCGGTGATGGAGTGAAGCTCGAAATGTCCCCCTACGACATGGACAAGGCCCGCATCGTTTACCGCCTCTGACCTGGAGCTGCCCCGATGCCCAAGGACATCGTCTATTTCGACCTCGAAACCCGCCGAACCGCCAATGATGTAGGCGGCTGGGGGAACAAGAACAAGATGGGCATCTCCATCGCCGTGACTTACAGCACACGGCTTGGAGAATACCTCATCTACGAGGAAGAGGAGGCCAACGACCTCATCAACCAGCTCGTCCGGGCTGACCTCGTCGTTGGATTCAACCATGTCAGCTTCGACTATGACGTGCTCATGGGGCACACCATTTTCGACTTCCGCGAACAGGTTCGCAGCTTCGACCTTCTGGTCGATCTCGAAAAGCGTCTGGGCCATCGCATCAAGCTGGATGACGTGGCTGCGGCGACGCTGGGCTGCGGCAAAACGGCCGACGGGCTCCAGGCCCTGCGCTGGTGGCAGCAGGGCAAGCTCCTCGAAATCGCCGAATACTGCGCCTACGACGTCAAGGTGACGAAATGCGTGCACGAATACGGCGCCAGGAACGGCCACATCAAATACCACGATCGCAACGGCCGTGAGCAGGTCGTGCCCGTGGAGTGGAGCCTCGACTGAAAGCTCAAGCCTCCTGAGATAGGACGGACTCCAGCCGGGAGCGCTGGGCTTCAAACTCCTCCTCCGTGAGGCGCCGTGGCACCGTCATCGGAGCCTCAAACACCACTCGAACCGTCGAGAAAGGCAGCGGAAGAAGGAACTGGTCCCAGGTTTTAAACCTCAACGCCCGAGAATACATCACCCGTACTGGGACGATGGTGCCGCCGGTCAGCTGAGCCAGCTTGATGATGCCCGGCTGGATCTGATAGATCGGACCGCGCGGGCCATCGGGCGTGATGCCGACATCACGGCCCTCATTGACCTTCTCCGCCAGCATGATCAGCGCGCCCAGCCCCTTTTGCGGCTTGGAACTCGAGCCTCTGGCTGCTTCAAAGCCAAACTGGGCGCAGGCATCGGCAATGATCTGTCCATCGCCGCTCGGGCTGCTGAGGATGGCACCCGGGATGTGGGCAAACCAATGCTCATGCACGTAAGGGATCACAAACATGCGGTTGTGCCAGAAAGCCCAGATCCAGCCAGGCCGCTTCGAATCAAAGGCCCCGGCGCGGTCCTCCACCTCAAAGCGCAGGGTCGCTCCGATGCCGCGGATGAGCCAGGCCACGATCCTGCCGAGGTTTTTGATCCTGATTTTTGCCATGCGACGCCTGCTTTACCCGCTCCCGCAGTCCGCGCAAGAAGCCAGACCATGCCTTGCCACCCGGCACGTTCTGGTTCACACATCGCACCGCCATGCCGCCTCCTAAAAAAGCCGCCACCAACAGCCAATTCCACGCCGTCATCGGCACGGATGAGGCGCGCGTGAAGGAAGTGGCCATGAAGATCGTGCAGCGCCTGACACCACCGGAGGCTGGCGACTTTGGCAATGAGGTCATCGAAGGCCAGGCAGACAATGCTGAACACGCCGGCCAGATCTGCGGCAACGTCGTGATGGCCCTGCAGACCCTGCCCTTCTTCGGCGGAGGCAAGGTGGTCTGGCTCAAGGGCGCGAACTTCCTTGGCGACACTCAGACAGGCAAAGCCCAGGCCTCCGTGCAGGGCTTTGAAAACATTCTGGATGTCCTCGAATCCGGCCTGCCTCCTGACATCAAGTTTGTTCTCAGCACGACGTCGATCGACAAACGCCGCACCGCCTTCAAGAGGCTCTCCAAAATCGCCGTCATGGAGGTGTATGACAAGCCGGACACCAGCAAGGCAGGCTGGGAGGAGGCAGTGATGGCACAGGCAGCGACCAAAGCGCGCGAACTTGGCCTCACCTTTGAGAGCGGTGCCCTGGAACTTCTCGTGCAGATGGCGGGCGATGACACACGCCAGCTCGAAAACGAGATTGAAAAGATCGACCTCTACCTCGGCGAGCGCCGCCGCTGCGGACTGAACACCGTGCGCGGCCTTGTCTCCATGAGCCGCGCGGGGGTCATCTGGGAAATCGGCAACGCCATCGGCAGCCGTGACCTCCAGCGCGCCCTGGAACTGCTCGGAGTGCTGATGTACCAGGGCCAGAACGCCATCGGCATTCTTCTCGGCGCCATCGTTCCGAAGGTTCGAAACCTGCTGATCGTCAAGGAGCTGACCTCCAAGAACAAGGTCAACACAGCCAGCTACAACAGCTTCAGCTCCAGCCTGGATGGACTGCCCTCCACGGCCACAGCACACCTGCCGAGAAAAAAGGATGGCAGCGGCTTCAACGTGTATCCGCTGTTCCTCGCGATGGGCGAAGCGCGCAAATTCACCCTCGATGAACTTCACGAAGGGCTTGCCGCCTGCCTGGAGGCCAATTCCAAGCTCGTGACAACCCAGCTTGACGGCAAAGTGGTCATGGAAAGGCTGCTTGTGGGCCTGCTAGCACCGCGCGGCCGCCGAGCCTGAAATTCCGGTCATGAATGACGACGCCGTCTTTCCCCTCACGATCCGCAAGGTCACCCTGCCGGATCAGGTTCACGAGGTGCAGGACCTTGTCGTCAGGGAGGAGCCGCTCGAAATCCGTGTGGAGGGCCGCAGTGTCGCGGTGGTCATGCGCACGCCGGGTCATGATGAGGAGCTCGTCGCAGGATTCCTGGTGAGCGAAGGAGTGGTGCAGAGTGCGCGCGATGTGCTGGAAATCAGCCAATGCCCCAGCACCGGCAACGAACACGGCAACGTGGTGGATGTCCTGCTCGCCGGCAGCGCCGTCGTGAACTGGGACAGTCTGACACGGCACGTGTTCAGTGCCTCCAGCTGCGGTCTCTGCGGCAAGACAAGCATCGACAGCGTTTTTCAAAAGTTTCCAGTTCTTGAGTGCGCCGCACAGGGTGTCACCGATTCAGGTTTTCACATCTCACCAGCGCTCCTTGCCGGGCTGCCCGGCAAGCTTCGTGAAGCCCAGGCTGCCTTCACGCAGACAGGCGGACTTCATGCTTGTGCCATCTTCGATGCCTGCGGGGAACTGCTGGTCCTGAGGGAGGATGTAGGCAGGCACAACGCGCTCGACAAAGTGCTGGGCTGGGGGCTGCAAAAGGGAGCCCTGCCTTTTTCCGAACACGTCCTGCTCCTCAGCGGACGGGTGTCATTTGAAATGATGCAGAAAGCCCTGGCCGCCGGCGTGCCTGTGGTGGCGGCGATTTCAGCGCCGAGCAGCCTGGCGGTGCAGTTCGCCGAGGACAGCGGCCAGACCTTGGTCGGATTTCTCCGTGGTCAGAGCATGAACATCTACACGCACGCCAACCGCATCCGCACGGTTGGCTAGGCCTTTAAAAACCTGCCTGTCGCACTTTCGGGCACCTTCTGAAGCTGCTCAGGCGTGCCAGCTGCAACGAGATAACCACCCTCACTGCCTCCGCCTGGACCAAGGTCGATGACCCAGTCCGCACAGCGGATGACATCAAGGTGGTGCTCAATCACAATCAACGTGTTCCCTGCATCACGAAGGCGGAACAAAACACCGAGCAAGGTCTGGATATCGGCAAAGTGCAGGCCCGTTGTCGGCTCGTCGAGCACGTAAAGCGTGCGTCCGGTGGCACGCCGGGCCAGTTCGGCGGCCAGCTTGATGCGCTGAGCTTCGCCACCACTCAGAGTGTTGCCCGCCTGGCCTAGTCGAATGTAGCCAAGGCCGCACTCCTCCAGGGTGATGAGCTTCGCCGCGATGGCACTGGCCTTGCCAAAAAAGCGCGCTGCCTCAGTCACGGTCATGTCCAGAACTTCGGCAATGTTCCGTCCCTTGAAGGTGATCTCCAAGGTCTCCGCGTTGTAGCGCCGCCCCTGGCATTGATCGCAGGTGACATAGACGTCCGCCAGGAAATGCATGTCGATCTTGATCTGCCCATCACCCTGGCACTTTTCACAGCGTCCTCCAGGCGTGTTGAAGCTGAAGCGGCCTGCATCATAGCCCCGCACCCGCGCCAGCGGCAGCTGGGAGAAGAGCTCGCGGATGGCCGTGAAGGCTCCCGTGTAGGTGGCGGGGTTGCTGCGCGGGCTGCGGCCGATGGGAGACTGATCGATCACCACCACCTTGTCGAAGTTGTCCAAACCCGTGATGCGGTCGTGCCGCCCCGGTTCATCCTTGGCCCCATAAAAATGGCGCTGCAGCGCACGCATGAGTACTCTGTTCACCAAGGTTGACTTGCCGCTTCCCGAAGGACCTGCGACACAGGTCAGACATCCTGTGGGAAAGGAAACTGTGAGGTGACGCAGATTGTGCTCACTGGCGCCATGAATGGTGAGAACTCCTTCTCCCGAACCAAAAAGGCTCACTTCGGGCGAAAGGCGCTCTGAGGGCGCCTTGATCTTCAAGCTGTGGCTCAAGTAGGCTCCGGTGATGCTTTCACGCCGCGCCATGACCTCTGATGGAGTGCCCTGTGCCGTGATCCTGCCTCCATGCTCTCCAGCAGCCGGACCAAGCTCAATGACGTGATCTGCAGCACGCATCATCGCTTCGTCATGTTCGACGACGAGCACGGTGTTCCCCAGATCGCGCAGCCTTACCAGCGTTCGGATCAGCCTTTCCGTGTCCGCCGGATGCAGGCCGATGCTCGGCTCATCGAGCACATAAAGCACCCCAGCCAGACCCGCACCGATCTGGGTGGCAAGCCGGATGCGCTGCATCTCTCCACCCGACAGGGTGCCGCTCTCACGATTGAGCCCCAGGTATCCGAGCCCCACCTGCTCCAGAAACTCCAGACGCTTCACGACCTCCTTCTGCAGCTCACCTACATAAGCGCGCTGAAGCTCGGTCACCTCCAGAGCCTGCATCCAGGCCAGAGCATCGCGAATCGGCAGTGCCGTCAGAGCATGAATGCTCAGGCTTTTCTCGATGGCAGACTCCTGATTCGTGGTGGCCTGAAACTGGGAGGTCAGCTTCACCGCCAGCGACTCCCGCCTCAACCTCCGCCCACCGCATGCCGGGCAGGGCAGCGGATTCATGAAGCGGCTGAGCTGAGCCCGCAGGGCCTCACTTTCGGCATTTTCGTGGAGGCGACGAGCCTCGTTCAAGAGCCCCTCATAGGGCTTGGCAAGGCTGCGTTTGTTGCCTGTGGTGCTCCAACCGGTGGCGATGGACTCCTGACCTGTGCCATGAAAAAGCGCGTCCTTGAAGGACTGGGGAAGCGCCTGAAAGGGAGCCTCCGGCGAAACCTGAAAATGTTTCGCCAGAGCCTCAATGCCACGCTGGTGAATCACCTTGAGCTTGGGATTGCGCGCCCACCAGCTCTTCACGGCTCCGTCTTTGAGCGAAAGAGACGGATCAGGCACGATCAACCCAGGATCAGGCGCCATCAGCGAGCCCACACCCTCGCAGGTGGGACAGGCGCCGACATGTGTGTTGAACGAAAAGTGCTGAGGCGTCAGCTTCTCCATCAGGTAGCCGGTGCGCGGATTGGCATACGACGTCGTAAAGGCCATCACTTCCTCCTCCCCTTCCCTGCCGATCAAAAACTGCACCTCGCGCTCGCTCCACTTCAGTGCGGCCTCAATGCTCTCCATGAGGCGCTGTCGCACGCCTTCACGGATGACCAGACGGTCCACAACGACCTCGATCTGGTGCTCCAGGCCTCGCTCAACCTTCAGGGAATCATCCAGCTCCAGAATCTGCCCATCCAAGCGGATGCGCACGAAGCCCTGGCGTTTCAGTTTTTCCAAGGTGGCCTTCAGCGTGTCAGGTTCCTGAGGCGGCAAAGGGGCCAAAACGATGCAGCGGGTGCCTTCGCCGAGTTCAAGCAGGCGCGCACCGATCTCTGCCGGCGTGCTTTTCACCAGGGGCTCACCCGTTTCCGGATCGTGCGGCCGACCGGCCACCGCATAGAGCACCCGCAGATAATCGTAGATTTCCGTGACCGTGGCGATGGTGCTGCGCGGATTGGGCGTGCTGTGGACCTGCTCGATGGCCACCGCAGGGGAAAGCCCCTCAATGAAGTCCACGTCCGGCTTTTCGAGCTGGTCGAGAAACTGCCGGGCGTAGGCGGACAGGCTCTGCACATAGCGCCGCTGGCCTTCGGCGTAGAGAGTGTCAAAGGCCAGCGAGGACTTGCCACTGCCACTGACCCCGGTGAGCACCACCAGCCGCTGACGCGGAATGTCCACATCGACGTTTTTGAGGTTGTGCTGCCGCGCGCCGCGCACGCGGATGAAATCTGGGGACATGTCAGGTCAGTCAGGTGAAGGTCATCCGAAACAACAGCGCTTTCAAGCCAGCCCGGCATCCCGCAGAGCGGGGAACTGAGCCCTCCACGAGGCCACCACTTCGTGCTCCAGCAGTCCCCTCAGCTCGTGTTCGCGCTCACCTGCATCCGCGATGATCACGCCCTGGGGATCCACGATCAGGCTGCGACCGTTGTAGCTGAGCTGCGGCTCCGAACCTGTGCGGTTCACGCCGATGACATAGGCCTGATTCTCGATGGCCCTGGCTTGAAGGAGCGTGATCCAGTGCTGAAAACGCTTCACTGGCCAGGCGGCCATGTAGGCGAGCACCTCGGCACCTCTTTTGACGGCCTCGCGAGCCAGCTCCGGAAACCGGAGGTCATAGCAGATGAGCGGTGCGATCTTGAACCCGGACCACTCAAAGACCACCGGAGCACTTCCGCGCGCATGAACATCCGCCTCTCCGCCGAGGGAGAAAGGCTGCACCTTGGTGTAACGAGCCAGGATGCGGCCATCGGGAGCGACGGCGATGGCCTGATTGCGGGCCAGGCCATCCTCCCCGCGCACGACCAAGCCTGCGAGCACCGCGCATTGATGTTGTGCCGCCATCTGCTTTAAAAAGCATTCCGTTTCACCGCCCTCCGGCTCGGCGGTGACATCCAGCGCGCAGGAGAAGCCCGTGCCAAACATTTCTGGCAGCACGAGAAGCGCGCCAGGCACTGGCGGCGCGGCGGCCAGCATGCTGCTGACGCGGTCAAAATTGGCCGCCTTGTCTTCCCAGGCGGAGTCGAGCTGCAAAGCGTGAACAGGAAGAGTCATGCCCGGACTTTGGGCGCAAAGTCGAAGTTGGTCATTGGCTTTTCAGGAGCTCCCCCGTAGTTTTTCGGCATGGCCCAATACTCCGTGCAGCCCGGTGACAACCCGAGCAAGATCGCCAAGAAGTTTGGCATGACGCTGGCCCGCTTTCAGCAGCTCAACCCTGACCTGGTGGAGTGGGGCAGCTGGAAGGTGCTCTTTCCAGGCCAGCTGGTGAATGTGGACGGAGTGGTGACTGGACTGCCACCGGAGTCTGCCAGCACCGCCCCCACAAGCTTTGCCGCACCTCCTCCCTGGATGCAGATCGCCATCATGGAGCAGGGAGTGCAGGAATGGTCGCAAGGAGACAATCCCCGCATTCTCGAATACCTCCGCAGTTGTGGCATCAGCGGCAGCCTGTTGAAGGATGAAACTGCCTGGTGTGCCGCCTTTGTGAACTGGTGCATCCTGCGTTCCGGGTATTTGCCACGCGGCAGCGCCAAGGTTTCCGACTGGTGGAGCTGGGGACGCCCTGTCGCGGCCACCTATGGCGCGATCTGCATCACGCAGCCGCTGACGGTGGATCAGGCCAGCAGCGGCCACATTGGCTTCCTCCATGCGATGGATGACAGCAACGTCTGGCTGCTTAGCGGCAATTCAAAGAACCAGGTGCGCATTGCCCCCTATCCCAAGAGCAAGCTCATCCACAACGCCCCCTTCCGCTGGCCCTTTTGAGGCGGCGGAAAAGCCTTCACGCACCTCACTCGACCGGCTTTTTCGCGGCACGCTTGTGCTGGATCACTTCGATCAGGATCGGCAGCACGGACACGAAGATGATGAGAAGCGAGACCAGTTTGAAATTGCTCTTGATGAAGGGCAGGTTCCCCAGCGCATAGCCAAGAATGCCAATCCCGCCGACCCACAGGAGCCCGCCGCCCACGCTGAAGGCCAGAAAGCGGGAGTAGTGCATCCGCCCAAAACCGGCGGTGAAGGGCGCAAAGGTGCGCACAATCGGCACGAAGCGTGCAATGATGATGGCACGGCCGCCGTGCTTCACGAAGAAATGCTCGGTCTTGCTCAAGTAGTCCCTTTTGAACCAGGGCTTGGTCACCATCCAGGCACCGCATTTTCGGCCGATCCAATAGTTCAGATTGTCTCCGAGAATGGCGGCCACCATGAGCAGCGGCACGATCAGCTCAATCCTGAGGAGGCCCTGCGCCGCCAGTGCCCCGACGGCAAAAAGCAGGGAATCTCCGGGCAGGAAGGGAGTGACGACCAGACCCGTCTCACAGAACACGATGCCAAAAAGCAGCACGTAGATCGCCGTGCGATGCTCTTCGGCAAAGCCCTGGAGGTGTTTGTCCACATGGAGGATGTAGTCGATGAGCTGGGTCATGAACGGCCGGATAGTCCGTTCTTAGCGGCCTGCGGCAAACGAAATCCTGGATGGATTCCGGCTTGCGAAAAGGCATCACGGCAGGTCAACTTGCCGCCATCATGGAATCGCACCAAGTCATCCGCGCCGCTCTGGAAAAGGTCCACGTCAAGGAAGTGGCCGAGAAGATGGGCATCTCCCTCTCCCTGATTTACAAGTGGGGTGAGGAGAGCACCGGCAGCAGCGGCACGGCCAACCCGCTGGACCGTGTCAACGACCTCTACCAGCACACTCAGGACGAGCATTTGATCCAATGGCTGTGCAACAAGGCCGACGGCTACTTTGTAAAGAACCCGCCCACGACCAAGCGGCCTGGGCGTGAGGTGATGCCTGTGACTCAGCAGATCGTGCAGCAGTTTGCCGATCTCCTGGCCGCCATCAGCCACGCGGCGAGCGACAACTGCATCAGCCGTGAGGAGGCCAAGCACATCCGCCACGAATGGGATGAACTGAAGCGGCTGACGGAGCGCTTCGTGAACTGGTGCGAGCAGGAAGATTTCCTGCATCTGGCGGAAGACCTGAAGGTCAACCGCATTGCCAACAAGCCTTGAGAATCCCGATCAGGCGCGGCCACGCTCGTTGAAGCGTGCGACCACGCGCTGGGCTTCACGCTTGGCTTCCTTCTCCTTCATGGCCTCACGCTGGTCGCCCTTGTTGCGGCCGCGGCCGACACCGAGTTCGATTTTGACGCGGGCATCCTTCCAGTAGGCACGCAGGACCGGCAGGGCCAGGCCCTTCTGCTGGGTCTCGCCAAAGAGCTTCAAAATCTCCTTCTTGTGCAGGAGCAGGCGGCGGGTGCGGCGCGGCTCATGCTGGGTGAAACCGTTGGCCTTGTCGTAGGGCTGGATGTCGAGGTTGTAGAGCCAGACCTGGCCGCGTTCGACCCGGGCAAACGCATCACTGATATTCAGCCGCCCCTGGCGGATGGATTTGACCTCGGTTCCCCGAAGTTCCACTCCAGCCTCGTAGCGTTCGAGGATCTGGAAGTCGCGCAGGGCTTTACGGTTGGTGGCAATTTCTTCGGTCATGCGGCGGCGGGATGAAAAAGGCCGCCTATGGGGCCGGATCAGGCCTCGTCGGCCACATCCTGAAGCTTGATCTTGCCCTGGATGATCTCCAGAAGGGCGATGTCCGCCTCACGCAGACCAGGACGACGCTCGACGAGCGGCGAACGGCCGCTGTTGAGCTGACGGACACGCTTCGAGACCATGTTGATGAGGATCGGCGGATCTTTGACGATCTGGGCGGCTTGTTCGACGAGTTCAGCTTTCATCGGCAGTAGATGGGGGCGTTGAGCCCGGATGCCCGGGCGGAAGGGGGGCGGAGTTTAGTAGCCTCCGGCGATCTCGCAAGCGGGAATTCCGGCCGTTCATGGCCCCTAACCTCATCCTCAATCCTCGGGCAACGGTGAACTTTCCTAAGATTACCATTGTGTTCGGCGCTCATTTCGGATGAACTCTGGCGGATTCCACGTCGCCATGAGTCTCTCCTCAGCCCGCCTGCGCCTCATGGCGCTTTGTATTGGCATTGTCACCACAATGACCCTGTTTTGGTGGCTGGCTGGTCCAGATTCAACCCAGACGCGCAACGCTTCTATCCAGCGTGAAGGCGATGTTCCAAGGCCGGTGGCGGCAGCTGATGTGCTCTCGGACAGGCAGCCCGAGAACAGCCCGGACTGGGAAGCGCTGGAAAAGCTCCCGCCTCCCCCCCTGGCCTTGAACCCGTTTGAAGAAAGACTTTTGGAAAAGGCGGCATTGCTGGACACAAGACGTCTGCCACCGAATGGCCGCGAACCCGCCCGGCAGGTGAAATTGTGGCGCACGGCCTTCAAGCATCCCCTCATCCGCGAAGAAGTCTGGCTGAGGAAAGACGCCCAGGGACTTGATCTGCCTGTGCGCAGGGAGTTTTCCGTGGCTGACCACGCTATGGTGCGCTTTCCAGAGCATGTCACCGCTGAGGAAATCCGGAACTGGACACGCCAAAATGGCCTGCATGTGCGGCAGCACCTGAAAACAGCGCCCGTTTACCTGGTGGCTGCCGAGAACGGCACACTGAGCACGGCGGACTGGATCATGAGCCGGTTCCGCCAGAGCTTCCAAGAGGCGGCACAGCAGCAAGGCACCGCAGAGCGGGATTACCTCGTCTTCCCCACTGTCTTCCCTAATGACACGAGCTTTCCCCAGCTCTGGGGCCTCCACAACACGGGTCAGAGCAGTGGAACGCCAGACGCCGACATTGATGCGCCGGAGGCCTGGAACATCACCACCGGCTCACGCGACATCCTGGTGGGCATCATCGACACGGGCGTGGACCGCAATCACCCGGACCTGGCAGCCAACATGTGGACAAACCCAGGTGAAGTTCCCGGCAATGGTGTGGACGATGATGGCAACGGCTTTGTGGACGACCTGAGTGGCTGGGATTTTTATGCTGGTGACAACAATCCGTCCGACGAACAGGGTCACGGCACCCACTGTGCCGGCACCATCGGTGCCGTAGGCAACAACGTCACTGGCGTTGCCGGTGTCTGCTGGCAGGTGTCGATGGTGGGAATCCGTTTCCTGGGCCCCTATGGCGGCAGCACCTCAGACGCCATTGAATCCGTCAACTACGCCACCGAGCTGGGCGTGGACCTGACTTCAAACTCCTGGGGCGGTGGTGGCTTCAGCAGCCTGCTGCAGACGGCCATCGTCAACGCAGGAGCCGCCGACCAGCTCTTCATCGCCGCTGCTGGCAATGACGGCTCCAACACAGACCTGAACCCGAACTATCCCTCGGGTTATTCCGTCAACACCATCGTCTCCGTGGCTTCCAGCACCTCGACGGACACCCGTTCTAGCTTTTCCAACTATGGTGCCAGCTCCGTGGATCTTGCTGCGCCAGGCTCACTGATCTACAGCACGACGCCATCAGCTTCTTATGCGACTTACAGCGGGACGTCCATGGCCACGCCGCATGTGGCAGGAGCGGCAGCCCTGCTGAAGAGCATCGCGCCGGACACCAGCGCAGCCGAGATCAAGACCCGGCTGATGGACACCGTGGATCTGGTGAGCGATTTCGCTGCCACCACCGCCTCCCGAGGCAGGCTGAACCTGGCACGGCTGATCGAAGAGTCCGCAGGACCAAGGCCGGTGATCACCGTCACCACGATCGAGGAGGATGCCGGGAATGGGGATGGGATCAACAACCCTGGCGAAGCCCTGGCCCTGCGCTTCACGGTGGTCAATCGAGGCAATGAACCTGCCGAAAACCTGACGGCCCGACTGAGCTCGCTTTCAGCAAGCTCGAAGTTCACGATCACTGAGGGGCTGGTGAGCCTGGGAACGCTTTCTAGCCGCCAGACCCTGGTCTCCGCCGCACCGTTTCGCGTGCAGTCCCAGGGGAATCTGACCACTCCCTATGCCGAGGAGTTTGTCATCACCCTGACCCACGGAAGTTCGCAGGAATCCAGCGAGCACCGAGTGAGCCTGTATCTGCACACCTCGGCCCGGCTGGAAGGGCGCGTGACTGATGCTGGCACGGGAGGCCCACTGCCAGGTGCCATCGTGAAGATCCGAGGATCCTCCAACTTCCTGACCTCTAGCCGTGAAGATGGCAGCTATGACATCATCGTCACGGACGGCGTTTACCAGATCACGGCCACCGCAGCCGGCTACGTCACTGCCGCACCTCTGCAGGTCAGCACCCCGCCCGGGCGCAGTGGACTGGACTTTGCCCTCGGCATTCCCGCCCTGACCCTGGCGCCGACTGCGGTCACGCAGACAGTTTACTCCGGACGGACAAGCAGCCGCAGCATCGAAATGAGGAACCCGGGCAGCGTGCCGCTGGTGTGGTCGCTGGAGCTGGTGAACGGGCAGCAGCAAGCTTCCCCGGCGAGCCTGCCGGAAGGTCTGCCGCCGGCTGAATCACCTGCCTACCGCCAGGCTCCTGACACCGCTGCCAGCGCAGGCTTCAAAAGCCAGGAGATGAGAGTCCTGCCTGCCGTCAATCATCCGCTCACGGCGCTGCAGGGCGCCCGCATTGGCGAAGTGGCCACCAACTGGGACCGGAGCGTGCTGATTGCCGACCTGGAAGCCCGCGGCGCGCAGGTGGTCACGCTGAGTCTGCCGCTGACTGAGGCTCAGCTGGACGACATCAACGCCATCATCGTGGATGATGCCATCGCCTCCTTCAGCGAGAGTGACATTACCATCCTGCGTGACCGGATTGCCTCGGGGACGGGCCTGCTGTGTGAGGCCGACAACGCCACATCGCTCATGCGGATCAATCAGGTGCTGTCTGGCACGGGCATCAGCGCCAACAGCTCGGGCACGTTTTTTGACGGCATTTTCACGGACATCCGTCCGCATCCGATGACCGAGGGTGTCTCCAGCCTCCGAGAGGTGGCCGTCGGTGCCTACGCCGTGGTCGGCAACAACGCACAAACCCTGGTGGGAGACCCCAATGGGCACGCTCATGCCGTGGTCTCACGCCTCGGAGGAGGCACGGTGGTGTATGTGGGCAATGAGATTACCGACAGTTCCAACTACTCGGATGGGGACGCCAGGCTCTTTGCCAATCAAATCATCACAGGGCTGGTGGGTCGCCCCTCATGGCTGAGCGCAGGCACCAGTGCGGGCGTCATCCAGCCGGGAGGGGCCATCAACCTGATGCTGCAGCTCAACTCCGGCGACCTGAATTCAGGGCTCTACCAGGCGTCCGTCATCTTCAACACAAACATCCCGGACCAGCCCGAAGTGCGGCTTCCGGTGACCATGAACGTCATCGATGCCCCCCAGATCCAGGTGGAGCCCTCCGTGCTGGATTTTGGCTCGGTGGTGCAGGGAGTGGCGGCACAGCAGATGCTGCGTGTGCACAACATCGGCAGAGGATCGCTGGCTCTGAACTCCATCGAGTTGAATGGAGCGGATGCTGCCGAGTTCGAGCTGGCTTCCGCAGCTCCCATGATCATCTCTTCGGGGGGCTTCAGTGACATCCCAGTCACGCTGAAGCTGAATGCACCCCTGCGCTCTCTGACGGCGGAGGTCGTCGTCAGCAGTGACGATCCTTTGCTGCCCCTGGTTCGAGTGCCCGTGCGTGGAATCCGGCAGCTG